>JAHXHF010000004.1 GCA_025656895.1 gamma proteobacterium symbiont of Bathyaustriella thionipta | reverse complement strand
GGGGTCGCCAGTTGCGCAATTAAAAAAGTAAAAATAACGCTAAAATCGTGTCAAGCACTTTTTTGTGTTATTTTCGCTGAGTAGTTACATAGAATTTAATATTGCGGCGGCTTCGGCTTTATTCTTCGTAGAGCTCGGCCATGGCTTTGATTTCTTCGGCTATGTGTTGCTTTAAAAATTCGGGTTGCAGTACCTGAATGCGTGGGCCCAGTGACAATATCCATGTTCTGAGGTTGACCGTATCGCGCACGGTGGCGCTGAGAATAATGTGGCCATCGCTCTGTTCCTGAATGCTTTGGTATTGAGTCAGCGGTGTTTCTTCTACATAGGGTCGTGCATATTGATGCAGCCAGGCTTTGAATTGAATTTTTTTACAACTGCCGGGGAAGCCGAGGCGGGTTTGTATGTATTCGTCCAGATCAAAGTCGGGCGGGGTGATGAGTGACTGGATTTGTACCTGTGCTTTTTTTATGCGGTTGAGAATGAAGCGTTTTATGATGTCGTCGCCTTCTTCATAACACACCAGTTCCAGCGTCAGCCCTCTGTAGATTAAGCCGAGAGGATGGATTCTGCGCTGGCTGACCGGTTCATGCCCGGCTGGCTGGTAGTCTAGCTGTAACATTTTTTCTTCGTACAGGGCTTCATAAACGGCTGTTTGTACCGGGCCGGATACCCTGGCGGGTATTTGTTGCAGGGCTTTGGGTACAACCCGAATTTTGTTGACCCAGCGGCGTTCTTTTTGTTTGCCTTTGGCGTGGAGTATTTTGCGTGATTGCCTGAACCTGGGTTGCAGATGCTCAAGGCTTTGCCGGGGTAACAGTGGTTCAAGATATTGCTGCGCCAGCCTGAAAGCCAGTGCCGAGTTTCTGCCCATGCCGGGTATATCAATAGAGTCTTTACCCGCCCACCACCAGTGAAAGGGTCTTTTTGTGTCATCACAGCCTATATTAAATTCAGCCGACAACTGCATCATGTCGCGTTCTACGGTTTTGCTTCGGCTGACTTCAATACCCTGTGCAGACAGGCGCTGGATGATCTGCGGAATGGTGATAACGCCATCATCTTTACGTTTCAGCATTTCCAGAATGCGTATGCGGCGTATGAAGTTTTCAGACATGGTTTGGAAAGAAATCGAAGAAACCGGGGCAAAGGACAATAAAATGGCTCAAGGGACAGGTCATGATTTTTGCGTATCTAAATCAAGCAAGAGGGGGGCTGGCATTGCAACATTATTAAGCTGACCTGATTTATTATTCTTTGACCCTCCGTAACGCCTCATTTACTATTTTCTTTGAAAGGTAAAGCCCGCTAGACATTAATTCCTCGATGACTGGCCTGGCTTTCGGTATAAGACCGCGCTGCTTGGCGATCAGAATAATACCCAAAGTTCCACGGACAGGAATGTCCAGGCTGGCTGCACACTTCCTGCCAGCCAGGTCATCAATGATGGCTTCAGTGCCAGGATGTTCGGAAGCCAGAGCCAGGACACTGGATTCCCCGGCACCCAATCGCCACTCAATGACAGTGTCAGGGAGATGGGGGACGGATCTGGTAAGCAGCCATTCGGTTCGTTCTATGGTTCTGGCTGTGATGTCCTGCTGCCCCCGGTGTAAAATTTCCATTGCCACAGGTTCCGGAATCCAGACTTCATCAGCAAAGGCTTGCAGCAACCCTATATGTTTGCTGCGGGAAAGAAAGATCAGCGGAGATGCATTGATAATGACCTTGTCAGCCACGGGTCAGCTCATTATCCAGATCATCAAAATTGACTATGAACGAATCTTTGCCCATCCGTGAGAGTGCCAGTAAGAAATCTGTTCGATCCATACCTGCTATTTTGGCCGCCCATTCCTGGGAAATACGGCCTTGTTGGTACCAATGGGCAGAGGCTGCCAAACGCAGTTCCTGATCCAGTTCATGGGGACTGCAATGCAATACGGAATACACTGTTTCCGGTAGTTCTAAACAGATATGAGTCATTGTCTCTTCCTATTTTCAACGATACAGGCTGTGAGGCATGGTTATTGTCTGAACCGACCTTTATGGTGCAGGTTAGGCTGTAGCTTTCATTTGCAATATAACCGGTATTTGTGCGGTTTAATACTTGGATTTTTACCGTAGCACTGAATTGCCATCATTTTGCCATTTTTACGGCGGCTATTTTTCGTATACTGCTCGTTATTACTTTCAAGCGGGATGAACCATGCCTAACTTTCTGAATCTTTTTGCTTTGCTGCTGATGTTTTTGTCTTCTCCGCTGTGGGCGGCTTTTGATTCAGCGCAGTTGCCGCAGCAGGGTGAGTTAAGCCTTGTGCGCATTATGCCCAGCGGGGAGGATGTTCCGGCGGGGCGGCAACTGGTTTTTGAATTTAATCGCGCGGTGGTGCCTGTGGGTGAAATGGCGCGTGACAGCAAAGACATTCCCATCCGCATTCAACCCGCTCTGAATTGTCAGTGGCGCTGGCTGGACAGGCGCAATCTGGCCTGCCAGCTGGATGAGGCGGATGCGCTGCGTGCGGCAACCCGTTACCAGATTCGTGTGGCTCCCGATATTCGTGCGGAAGACGGCGCGACTCTGGCAAAAACGGTGCAGCACCAGTTTGTGACCCGGCGACCGGATCTGAGTAACAGCTGGTTCAAGACCTGGCGGGGGCCGGGTAGCCCGGTGATTCGTTTGTTGTTTAATCAGCCGGTGAAACGCGATTCGGTGCAGCAGCATCTGTTCTTTGCCAACGCGCAACAGCGGCTGCCGGTCAAAATTGTTCCGGCGGAGCAATTCGGTGATGAAAAACAACTGGTCAAGGCGGAAGCCGATGGCGTCAGCAAGACCTGGTTTGTTATGCCGACGCGGCCTTTGCCGCTGGATCGGCATATCAAGCTGCGTGTTGAGCCGGGGCTACAATCCTCCCAGGGGGATGAGGCGGGGGTTGCCGATAAGGTGGTGCTGGAGTTCCAGACCTTTGCCGAATTCAGGTTTCTGGGTATTCGTTGCCATGATGCAAAAACCACTGAACGGGTGGTTATCAGCGCCAATGAGCCATTGGCTGAGCAGCCGAAATGCGCCCCCTTGCAGGCGGTATCTTTGTTGTTTAACACGCCGGTCAGTCATGTCCGTGTCAAACAGGCGCTGCAGCTAACGCCTGATCTGGCTGCTAATCGCAAGGATTATGATCCCTGGCAGAAACGGGGGGAATATTATTCACAGCTGACTTATCCGCGTGAGGTGGAAAGAAACTATAGTGTGACCTTGCCGGAATTACTCAAGGCCGCGCAAAGTTATGAGCTGTTATTGCGCGCGGCCCAATTGCGTGATGAGTTTGGACGCTCTTTGCCGGCTTCCGCGCGCATGTCATTCGCCACCGCGCACCGGCGGCCGAAAATTCAGTTGCCGCATCAGCAGGCGGTATTGGAATCCGGCGTGGACAGCGCAGTGCCGGTGTATGTGACCAATCTGGATTCCATCACAATGGATTATCGCCGTCTGACCCGGCAGGGAACTGAGGCCGGATTGCAGCATGAAATCAAATTGCCGCAGGCTACGGATGTGGCTTTCCCGGTGAAACTGGGCGTGCGTGACATGCTGGCGGCCAACAGTGGGGTGCTGACTGGCACCATCCGTACAAAGCCTGATGCCAGCAACGATCTATTGGGTAGCTGGCGGCCTCTATTCTTTGAAGTAACGCCGTTTCAGGTGCAGCTCAAGCTGGGGCATTTCAGTTCATTGGCGTGGGTGCTGGATATGGCCACAGGCCAGCCGGTAGCCGATGCCGAAGTCAGTCTTTATCCGGACCGGTACAGCCGCTTGCAGGGGCAGCCGCAGCAGACGGTGCATACCGATTCACAGGGTCTGGCGGTATTGCTGGGTCTGGAGAGTCTTGATCCTGAACAAACCTATCTTTATCCGCAAAAAAACGATGGCCCGCGTCTGTTCCTGCGGGTTAATAAAGATAAGGACATGGCACTGTTGCCGGTGGACAGTTCCTTTCAGGTTTGGCCGAATCGCATCTGGCCGGATGCCCGCAAACGTTTTGGCCACATGCTCAGTTGGGGGACGACCGCTCAGGGTGTGTATCGCGCCGGTGACCGGGTGCAATACAAACTGTTTGTGCGTGATCAGAACAATCAAAGCCTGACCGCAGCCGATGCTTTGACCTATCAGTTGGAAATTATTGATCCGACCGGCAAAACCCTGTTCAGGAAAGATATTCAGCTTTCCGAATTTGGCACTTACAGTGATGAGTTTCATGTGCCTGAAACGGCTGCGGTGGGTTGGTACAGCTTTAGCCTGTCGCTGCCATCTGCCAACTGGAGCAGCACGCCCATGCAGGTGCTGGTCAGTGATTTTACGCCGGCACCTTTCCGGGTAACGGTGGACCTGAATGGAAAGCAGTTTCATCAGGGTGACGAACTGCGCATCAGCAGCGCGGCCAGACTGCATTCCGGTGGCCCCTGGAGCGGCGCACAAACCCGCGTGCATGTCAGCCTGCAGGAAAGCACTTTCAGCAGTGACAAGCCGATTGCGGAAGGTTTTCGTTTCGGCCGTTTGGATCAGCCGCTTAAACAAATAACGCTGCTCAACGAGCAAAAGCCGCTGGATAAACAGGGCGACCTGAACAGCCAGATCATACTGGATGACAATGATATTGCTTATGGTCGTTTGCGGGTTGAAACTGCTGTACAGGATGACCGGGGCAAGAATGTTGCCAAGCAAGTAAGTGCTTACTATCTGGGTAGAGACCGTTTTGTGGGCCTGAAAGACAGCAGTTGGCTGCATCCGGCCGGGCAGGACGCGCTGATAAATGTATTGGTGCTGGACGCGGACGGAGAAGTGGCGGGCGATACTGCCGCACAGGTAACGGTGGCTTATGAAAAGACCACTTCAGCGCGGGTAAAAGGAGCCGGTAATGCCTTTTTAACCCGCTATGAAACCAGTTGGGAGGATGTGGCAAGCTGTCATCAGGCGGCGCAAAAGCAGGTTTCCGAATGTCATTTTACGCCGCAGAAAGCGGGCCGTTACCGTATCAGCGCGCAGCTTAAAGATAGCCGGGGACGTGTTTTTGAAAGCCAGATGTACACCTGGGTAAGTGGTTCTGAATACACTCAATGGCAGCAGAATAATGACAACAGCCTGCCGATTGTGGCCGAAAAAAACAGCTGGAAAGTGGGCGATACGGCCCGTTATCTGATACGTAATCCGTTTCCCGGCGCGCAGGCTCTGATCACGATTGAACGCTATGGCATTTTGCGTTCTTGGGTACAGACGTTCAAAACCAGTACGCCGGTAATTGAATTTCCGGTTACGGTCGATGATGCGCCGGGTTTCTATCTGTCGGTAACGGTGTTCTCGCCCCGGGTTGACAAGCCGCTCAGTCCGACCGGGCTGGATCTGGGTAAACCGGCCTGGCGTATGGGCTATGTGGAAGTGCCGGTTGTTTCGCAGGCAAAACAGTTACAGGTACAGGTAAAAACCGACAAGGAATTATACAAACCGAGAGAAAGTGTGCAGGCTCAGGTGCAGGTGAACAGACCTGCCAACAGCAAGCCGCAAGCCCTGGATCTGACCGTAATCGTGCTGGATGAAGCGGTTTTTGATCTGATTCAGCAGGGGCGTGATTATTTTGACCCGTATAAGGGCTTTTACGCGCTGGACTCGCTGGATGTGCTCAATTACAGCCTGTTGAGCCGCTTGCTGGGCAAGCAAAAGATTGAACTGAAAGGCGCTAACCCCGGAGGCGATGGTGGGGGCTTGTCGTTACGTTCGGTGTTTGATTATGTCGCTTACTGGAACCCTTCCCTTCACACCGACAAGCAGGGCAAAGCGCGTTTCAAATTCAAGCTGCCGGACAACCTGACCGGCTGGCGGGTGTTGGTACTGGCGGCCTCCAAACAGGATTTGATGGGTCTGGGCGAGCATCATTTCAAGGTCAACAAAGCCACTGAAATACGCCCGTTGCTGCCCAATCAGGTCATCAGCGGTGATCGTTTCCAGGCTGGTTTCAGTGTTATGAATCGCACTGAAAAAGCTCGCAAGCTGACGGTCAAGATGAAAGCCAGCGGGCCGCTGAAAGGTGTTGCTGAATCCATCCGGCAACTGGATCTGCATGCCTGGGAACGTAAATCGGTATGGCTGCCCTTGCAAACCAGCGGGCCGGGAAAGATAAAATTTCAGGTGCTTGCCGGTGATAAGCAAGACAGTGACGGCTTGCGTTCCGAACTGGATGTGTTGCCCTGGCAAGCTTTGCAAAGCGCGGCAAGCTGGGGAAGCAGTACAAAAGACAGCATCAGCGAATCCATCGCCTGGCCACAGGATATACGCACCGATACAGGCGGCTTGAGCGTGCTTCTTTCGCCTTCAGTGATTGGCAATCTGGATGGCGCATTTCGTTATATACGCGATTATCCTTTTCAGTGCTGGGAACAACGGCTGGATAAAGCAGTGATGGCTGACCGTTATCAGGACATGCTGGGTTATCTGGACAGCTCTCTGAAATGGCCGCAAAGCCGTCAGTTGCCGCAACAGTTTCTGGATTCTGCCAGCGGTTTTCAGGCGGCCAATGGCGGCATGACATTCTGGGGCGGCGGCAATGACAAGGTGAATCCTTATCTGAGTGCTTTTACCGCGCTGTCCTTCAACTGGCTGCGTGATGAATATGACATTCCGCAAGCGGTGGAAGCGCCCTTGCAGGATTATTTACAGCAATTATTGCGCGAAGATGTATTGCCGGGCTTTTACAGCAAAGGCATGGCTTCCACCGTGCGCGCGGTGGCGCTGGCCGCGCTGGCACCGCAAGGCAGGATCAAGGCACAGGATATCAGCCGTTACCGGCGGCATGTGCCGGCCATGTCCCTGTTTGGCAAGGCGCAGTATCTGAGCGCTGCCAGCAGTCTGCATAGTGATAAAAAGCTGCTGCAGGAAGTGGTGGATCAAATCATGGCGCATTCCCATCAAAGTGCCGGCAAGCTGCAATTTAACGAGAAGCTGGATGACGGTTATGCCTGGTTGCTGGCCACGCCCCTACGCGCCAATTGCGCCATTCTGGATGCTTTCAGCCAGTTGGGTGAAAGCCCGGCAGGAGCCAAAATGCTGGGCAACGCGCCCATGCTGCTGGCACGTACCATTACCCAGGCCAGGGGCGACCGGGACCACTGGCAAAACACCCAGGAAAACCTGTTTTGCATGAGTGCGCTGGAACGCTACAGCCAGGCGTATGAAAAACAGAAACCGGATATGCAGGTGCAGGTAAAACTGGATGGCCGTTCACTGGGCGAGACGGGCTTTAATGACTTACGCAATACAGCGGTTACCCTGAAACATCCGGTCAATGCCGATGATGTGGGCCGTAAAATGCAACTGAGCCTGCAAAAACAGGGTGTCGGTCGTCTTTATTACTCCACCCGCATGCAATACGCACTGAAAGCCAAAAACAGCCAGCGTATCAATGCGGGTATGCAGGTGCGGCGTGAATACAGTGTCAAGCGTAACGGGAAATGGCAGTTGCTGGCTTCCCCCATGCACATTCAACGCGCCGAACTGGTGCGTGTTGATTTGTATCTGTCGCTGGCCGGCAGTCATCATTTTGTCGCGCTGAAAGATCCGCTGCCCGGAGGTCTGGAAGCGGTCAATCGCGATCTGGCAACCGCTTCCACGCTGGATGCGGAGGAAGGTGATTTTGTTGCCGCCGGTGGTGCCTGGTGGTTCAAATATTCCGACTGGAAAAGCTATGGCAAAGGCGCGTGGAGTTTTTATCATCGTGAACTGCGACATGATGCGGCTCTGTTCTTTGCCGATTATTTGCCGGCCGGAAACTATCATTTGTCTTATACCGCGCAGGCTATAGCGGCGGGTGATTTTGCTATTCTGCCACTGCATGCCGAAGAGATGTATGACCCGGATGTGTATGGCACAGGCCTGCCCATGCAGCTTAACGTGCAAGATAAAAAGGATTGAAACTTATGACTCTTGTAAAGCGGCGTTCATGGCTGGTTGTGGCTTTGTTATCAGTAAGCATCCTGCTGATAGCGGGCCGGGCCAGTTACCGGGATTTGCAGCCCTTGCCGCAGTCGCTGGATATGAGCAACAGCCCGGTATTGAAAACACGTTTGCTGAGTCGTGATTTGGAAACACTGACGATTACCCGCAAAAATCATTACAACCTGAACGATATTGTGCCCTTGCACGATATTCCACCCCTGTTGCAGCAGGCTTTTGTGTGGGCGGAAGACCAGCGTTTTTATGAGCATGCCGGTATAGACTGGCGCGCGCGTATGCATGCGCTATGGCAGAACCTGAAAAGCGGCCGTATTGTGCGTGGAGCCAGTACCATCAGCGAACAGGTGGTGCGAATTCTGCATCCCCGGCCGCGTACAGTCTGGTCACGCTGGCTGGAAAGTATGGAAGTGAAACGACTGGAACAGCGCTTCAGCAAATCTGAAATTCTGGAATTCTATCTTAACCAGGTTCCCTACGCGGCCAAACGCAGGGGCGTGGCACAGGCAGCCCGTTATTATTTTGACCGCAGTGTGGATACCCTGAATGCGCGGGAAATGCTGGCACTGGCGGTGATGGTGCGTTCGCCGTCACGCATGAATCTGCACAAGCGACAGCAACGTGCCAGTGGCTCGGTGAATATTCTGGCACAGCGTATGGCGCAGCAAGGCATCATCGATGCCCAACAGTTGCAGGAAATCGGGCAGGGGGCTTTCGAACTGAAACAAAAGCCTGCCGCTGTGGATGCGCGTCATTTTGCCCGCTGGCTGCAATCCACACTACCGGCTGAACTGCCGGCGCATATTCAAACCACGCTGGATGCGCAACTGCAAGCCAGAGTACAGCAGTTATTAAGCCAGCGCTTACAACAGTTGCAGCATCGGCATGTCAATAATGCGGCGGCGCTTATCGTTGACCATCTTGATAATGAAATACTGGCCTGGGTAGCGGTCAGCCGCGCGTCCGCCGATAGCGGCGCGGAAATAAACAGTGTGCTCATTCCCCGTCAGCCGGGTTCCACTCTGAAACCTTTTGTGTACGCGCTGGCGCTGGAAAAAGGATGGACAGCCGCCACTCTGATTGATGACGCGCCGCTGAGTGAAATGGTCGCCAACGGTCAGCATCAGTACCGTAATTACAGCCGCCGATTCTACGGGCCTTTGTCACTGCGGGAAGCGCTGGCCAATTCGTTGAACATTCCGGCCGTCAAGACCTTGCAGTTTGTCGGAGATACAGCGTTGTTGCAACGTCTGCAGGCATTGGGAATGCACAGCCTGCAACAGCATCCGGATGTGTATGGCGACGGTCTGGCGCTGGGCAATGGCGAGGTATCTTTGTACGAACTGGTGCAGGCTTATACGGTGCTGGCGCGACAGGGGCGTTTTCTGGCCTTGAAAAGTCGTCTGGATGACTTCGCGCCACGTCGCCAGCAAAGACTGTTTTCCACCGAAGTCAGTTCGCTGATCGCCGATATTTTATCCGACCCGCAAGCCAGACAACGGTAAGCGCCAATAAATCAGCACCTATTATTTCACCTGTACATCGGTAACACTTTCTCCTGAGTATTTCACAGGAGATGATCATGGATAAT
>JAHXHF010000344.1 GCA_025656895.1 gamma proteobacterium symbiont of Bathyaustriella thionipta | reverse complement strand
GCATCAGCTGGATAAATGAGCCGCCATCACCACGCAATAACCCTATGATGCCCATACAAATGGTCTGAAAAGCCTTTATATTTAAAAAATCAAAATTACTCGGTCCGAACTTACGGATTCAGGTTTACCTTTAGCTGGTGCAGGTATATGCGCTTTTTTAGGTTTTTTCCCCTCATAGTGATTTAAAAGTTTTTCAATTACACCTGTAGGTGTATCAAAACCTTCGACATGTTTTTCCAATCGCGCATATATTTCGTCTGAAATTCTAATAACCGGACTCATAATAGCCTTTTTTATTTACATTGAATGATAGTTTCATTGTAACAATGAAAAATGTAAATGCAAGTTTTGTGTGTGGCTAATAGTTTGCTAGACAGCTCACAGACCGCGCCCTGTATGGACACATGGATTGTAATAATCAATGGTGATCAAAAAATCGAATGCTAAATGACCCCGTGGCTACTGCATAAACCGGGGAGCCTGGAATACGGTTGAATGGGCTGCAGCCCCGCACACCCTCGCTTAAGCTCACTATATTCAAGGTGTCAAAAACAACACTCAAGTGAGATGCAGGCATGTTTGGTCGTCCTGTTCGGCCCGTTCAAACAATTGCAATCAGGCGCTCGCCCAATCTGACGCATTGACAGGCGTTTTAAGCGCATTTTCCGTTGTGCGCTACCCCCTTGCAGTATGTTATGATGCTCGGCTTATAACCGGCCGGAATGCGGAACGACGCAGGGTCTATATGGGGAGTTTATGGCTGATTTTGCCAAAGAAGTAGTCGGGGTCAATCTCGAAGACGAGATGCAGCAATCCTATCTGGATTACGCCATGAGCGTAATCGTAGGGCGTGCGCTGCCGGATGTGAGAGATGGTTTAAAGCCGGTACATCGGCGTGTGCTGTACGCAATGGACGTACTCGGCAATGCCTGGAACAAGCCCTACAAGAAATCAGCCCGTGTGGTCGGTGATGTGATTGGTAAATATCACCCGCACGGTGATACCGCTGTGTATGACACTATTGTGCGCATGGCGCAGCCGTTTTCCTTGCGTAACCCACTGGTTGACGGGCAGGGTAACTTTGGTTCGGTCGATGGTGATGCCCCGGCAGCCATGCGTTATACCGAAGTGCGTATGTCCAAAATTGCGCATACTCTGCTGGACGATCTGGATAAAGAAACGGTTGACTTTATACCCAACTATGACGGTTCTGAAAAAGAACCGGTCGTTTTTCCGGCGCGTTTTCCCAATCTGCTGGTGAATGGTTCTTCCGGTATTGCGGTCGGCATGGCCACCAATATTCCGCCGCATAATCTGACCGAAGTGATTAATGCCAGTATTGCGCTGATTGACGACCCGGATACCGATCTTGCGACTCTGATGCAGCATATACCGGGGCCGGATTTTCCCACAGCCGGCATTATCAATGGCGCGCGTGGCATTCGTGATGCCTATGCGACCGGTCGTGGCCGCATTTATGTACGTGCCCTGGCCAATATAGAATCGGATGACAGCGGTAAGAACCGCATCATTGTCACCGAACTGCCTTTTCAGGTAAACAAGGCGCGTCTGCTGGAAAAAATTGCCGAACTGGTCAAGGAAAAACGTATTGACGGTATCACCGCCCTGCGTGATGAATCGGACAAAGACGGTATGCGCATGGTGATTGAGCTGCGCCGCGGTGAAGTACCGGAAGTGATACTGAATAACCTTTATAAGCATACCCAGATGCAAAGTGTTTTCGGTATTAATATGGTGGCGTTGGTCGATGGTCAGCCGCGTTTGCTGAACCTGAAACAAACACTGCAATATTTTATTCAGCACCGGCGTGATGTGGTTACCCGCCGCACCCTGTTTGAATTGCGCAAGGCGCGCAGTCGTGCGCATTTGCTGGAAGGTCTGGCGGTTGCGCTGGCCAATATTGATGAAGTGATTGCACTGATTAAGGCCTCTGCCAGTCCGGCCGAGGCCAAGTCCGGCTTGCTGGCACGAAAATGGCAGTCCGGTACGGTAGATGTGATGTTGCAGCGCACCGGTGCGGAAGCCACGCGCCCGGAAGAACTGGACAGCAGCTACGGGCTAACCGCCGACGGTTACCAGCTTTCAGAAGTTCAGGCGCAGGCTATTCTGGATTTGCGCCTGCAAAAACTGACCGGTCTGGAAAAAGACAAAATCATCAATGAATATACAGAACTGCTGCAACAGATTGCTGAATTGCTGTCCATTTTGTCTGACCCGGATCATCTAATGCAGCTCATTCGTGATGAATTGCAGACCATTCATGATGATTTTGGTGATGCCCGGCGCACACAAATTATTCAGGATCATCTGGATTTGACTCTGGAAGATCTGATTACCGAAGAAGATGTAGTGGTAACGCTGTCTCATAGCGGCTATGCCAAAGCACAGCCTGTTTCGGTTTATCAGGCGCAAAAGCGCGGTGGCAAGGGCAAAATGGCCACCACCACCAAAACCGATGATTTTATCGATCAGTTATTCGTTGCCAGTACGCACGATACGGTGCTGTGTTTTACCAGCGCGGGCAAGGCTTATTGGCTAAAGGTCTATGAGCTGCCGCAGGCCGGTCGCAATGCGCACGGCAAGCCGATGGTTAACCTGCTGCCCCTGGAGCAGGACGAGCGTATCAATGCGGTATTGCCGATTCGTGAATACAGCGAAAACCAGTTTATTTTTATGGCTACGCGCAAGGGTACGGTCAAGAAAACACCACTGACCGATTTTTCCCGACCGCGCAGCAACGGCATTATAGCGGTCGATTTGCGTGATGAAGATCAGCTTATCGGCGTAACCCTGACCGAAGGTGATGATGATTTAATGCTGTTCAGCAGCAATGGCCGTTGTATTCGTTTCCATGAATCGGATGTGCGTGCCATGGGTCGTACTGCCTGCGGTGTACGAGGCATTCGTCTGGATGAAGAAGAATCGGTCGTGAGTCTGCTGCTGGCCAAAACAGGTTATATTTTAACCGCCACCGCCAATGGCTTCGGCAAACGTACTCCGGTAGCTGACTATCCGCGCAAGGGACGTGGCGGCAAAGGTGTAATCTCTATTAAAACCAGCGAACGCAACGGTAATGTAGTCGGTGCTGTGGCAGTGGTTGATGGTGATGAAATTATGCTGATTACCAATGGCGGCACGCTGGTGCGTACCCGTGTGGATGACATTTCGGTGGTCGGTCGCAATACCCAGGGTGTTACCCTGATTAATGTATCCAAAAAAGAGCAGTTGATTGGTGTTGAACGTGTCGAGCAACTGCCGGATGAAGAGGATGCAGAAAATACCGGGGATTCAGATTCTGTTCATTGATGAAAGCACAGTAAAAAGGCTTTCAAATCCATGTGTCAGAGCATTGCAGTCAAACCGTTGTAATGGCCTGGAAACCCGTAAAAAGAGCGTATTTCTATTACAGCCTGTAGTTGATGATCACCTGAATCTGCAAAGCTTCGGGTAAAATTATAAAAAATTTATTTAACCTGAGTCGGAGAGATTATGTCCCGTGTATTTAATTTCAGCGCCGGTCCTGCGGTGTTACCTGAAGAAGTTCTGAAGCAATCACAAGAAGAAATGCTGGACTGGCATGACGCCGGCATGTCGGTGATGGAAATGAGCCATCGTGGTAAAGCTTATTTGAGCATTGCGCAACAGGCAGAAGCTGACTTGCGTGAGCTGATGGCGGTTCCCGACAACTATAAAGTGCTGTTTTTACAGGGCGGTGCCAGCAGCCAGTTTGCGGCTATTCCCATGAACCTGCTGCGTGGCAAAAGCATTGCGGACTATATCAATACCGGAGCCTGGTCGAAAAAAGCCATTGCCGAAGCCAAACGTTATTGCAAGGTTCATCTGGCCGCCAGCACAGAAGAAAGCAATTTCACCAGCACCCCGCAAGAGGATGAACTGTCACTGACTCCGGGCGCGGCTTATGTGCATTACACGCCCAATGAAACCATCGGCGGAGTGGAATTTCCCTATGTTCCACAAAGCGCAGAGGTGCCGCTGGTGGCGGATATGTCCTCTACCATTTTATCGCGCCCTGTGGACGTGTCGCAGTACGGCCTGATTTACGCCGGAGCGCAGAAAAACATGGGCCCGGCCGGGCTGACCCTGGTGATTGTACGAGATGATTTAATCGGCGAGGTCATCGATGGCACGCCCACCATGTTCAATTATCAGACTCAGGCTGATAATGACTCCATGTACAACACCCCGCCCACCTATAGCTGGTATCTGGCCGGGCTGGTATTTCAATGGCTGAAAGGCAAAGGCGGACTGGAAGGCATGGCCGAGATCAACCGGCGTAAGTCCGGCTTATTATATGATGCGATTGATGCTTCCGATTTTTATGCCAATCCCGTAGCCGTGAACAGCCGTTCGTGGATGAATGTTCCTTTCACACTGGCCAATGCCGAACTGGATGATAAATTTCTGCAGCTGGCTGCCGAGCAGGGTCTGCAAACGCTCAAAGGCCATCGCTCGGTGGGTGGTATGCGCGCCAGTATTTACAATGCCATGCCGGAAGAAGGGGTCAAGGCACTGGTAGATTTCATGGCTGAATTTGAACGCACTCAGGGCTGAAGGAAAAAACATGTATAAAATTCAAACACTGAATAATATTTCAGTTTCAGGGCTGGAACGCCTGCCGCGAGACAGCTATGAAGTGGCTTCGGAAATCAAGCATCCGGATGCCATATTGCTGCGTTCTTTCAAGATGCACGATTACGCCCTGCCGGATACGGTAAAGGCGATTGGTCGCGCCGGAGCCGGTGTTAACAATATTCCGGTAGATGCCATGAGCGGGCAGGGTGTTGCGGTCTTTAATGCCCCTGGTGCCAATGCCAATGCGGTTAAGGAACTGGTGCTGGCCGGTATGTTAATGGCGGCACGTAATCTGGGGCAGGGCTGGGACTATGCACGTGGCCTCAGCGGTAGCGATGAAGAAATCCATAAGAACGTAGAGGCCGGCAAGAAAAACTTTGTCGGTTTTGAATTACCCGGCCGTACCCTGGGTGTGATTGGTCTGGGCGCTATTGGTGTGCAGGTGGCCAATGCCGCGTTGTCACTGGGCATGAATGTGGTGGGTTATGATCCGACCATAACGGTACAACGTGCCTGGCAGTTGCAATCGGGTGTGCAGCAGGCCCTGAGTGTTGATGACCTGATGTCACGCAGCAATTTTGTTACTTTTCATGTGCCGCTGACGGATGAAACCGCCAATATGGTCAATCCTCAGCGTATTGCGCTGATGCCCAAAGGGTCGGTACTGCTGAACTTTGCCCGCAACGGCATAATTGACGATGAAGCCGCCGTAGCCGCACTGGATTCCGGTCAACTGTATGCCTATGTGTGTGATTTTCCATCCAATCTGTTAAAAGATCATGCGCGTGTCCTGACCCTGCCGCATCTGGGGGCTTCTACTGCCGAGGCCGAAGAAAACTGTGCCATCATGGTGGCGGATCAGGTGCGTGACTATCTGGAAAACGGTAACGTTACGAATTCCGTGAATTTTCCCGCCATCAATCTGCCGCGCAATGGTGGTTTTCGTCTGGCGGTGGTGAATGCCAATGTACCCAATATTGTGGGGCAGGTATCTACCGCGCTGGCTGAGGGCAGGCTGAATATCTCGGATATGCTGAACAAATCACGCGCTGATCTGGCGGTAACCCTGATGGATATAGATGGTGAACCACAAGCGGATGTGGTTGAGAAAATTGCTTCTATTGAAGGCGTTCTGAACGTGCGTTGTCTGGGATGTAAAAAAGAGAATCACTGATGTCGGATGCTTCGGGTTTGCCTGATTTACGTGCTGATATTGACCGGCTGGACGACCAGCTGCGTCAGTTACTGAATCAGCGCGCCAGTCTGGCGCAGCAGGTGGCCCGCAGCAAACTGGCACAGGATCCGAACGCGGTTTTTTATCGCCCGGAGCGTGAGGCGCAGGTATTGCGCCGTGCCATGCAAAGCAATGAAGGGCCTTTATCCGATAGTGAAATAGCCCGATTGTTCCGTGAAGTCATGTCCGCCTGTCTGGCACTGGAACAGCCGTTGAATATTGCTTTTCTGGGGCCGGCCGGAACTTTTACCCAGGCGGCCGCACTGAAACATTTTGGCCATTCTGTGCAGACAGTGCCACTGGATGCTATCTCTGATGTATTTGAAGAAGTGGAATCCGGCAATTGTCACTATGGCGTGGTGCCGGTAGAAAATTCTACCGAAGGTGTCATCAGTCATACACTGGACATGTTCATGCGTTCGCCATTACAGATTTGCGGAGAAGTGGCGCTGCGTATTCATCATAATCTGATGGCTGACGGCGCTTCACTGGATGCTATCGAAAAGGTTTATTCGCATCAACAGTCTTTGGCTCAATGTCGCGCCTGGCTGGACAGACACCTGCCGGCAGCCGAACGCATAGCGGTCGGCAGCAACGCCGAAGCGGCGCGTCTGGTCAAGAAGGAAGCCAACAGTGCGGCGATTGGCGCCGAGGCCGCCGCCGAGTTGTATGAACTGCAGGTTCTGGCCAGCAATATTGAAGACGAAGCCGGTAATACCACACGTTTTCTGGTTATCGGTGATCAGGAAGTACCGCCCAGCGGAAAGGATAAAACCAGCCTGTTACTGGCAACACGCAATGAAGCCGGCGGTCTGCAAGCCCTGTTGACTCCGCTGGCAGAACACGGCATCAGCATGTCGCGCATCGAATCGCGGCCTTCGCGCCAGGGAATATGGGACTATGTTTTCTTTGTGGATCTGGAAGGCCATGCTGCGGATGAAAAATCACAAAAAGCCTTGCAGGAACTGCATAAAAAAGCCCGGCTGTTCAAAATACTGGGTTCCTATCCGGTAGCCGTTCTCTAACATAATGTCTTTTTTACAGCATACAGCCCCTGGTATTGCCGGCCTGCATCCTTATGTACCGGGCAAACCCATCAGCGAACTGGAACGTGAACTGGGTATTCATAATTCGCTTAAACTGGCTTCCAATGAGAATCCTCTGGGGTGCAGTCCGGCCGCCAGTGCTGCCGCACAGGCAGCCTTGAATGAGGTGGCGTTTTATCCGGACGGAGGCGGCTTCGCGTTAAAAGCAGCGCTGGCGCAGCATCATAAGCTGGCGGCTGATGGCATCACCCTGGGCAATGGTTCCAACGATGTACTTGATTTGATTGCGCGCACTTTTTTATCGCCCGGATTTGAAGCTGTTTTTTCACAACACGCATTCGCGGTCTATGCTATCAGTACGCAGGCTGTGGGTGCGGTTAGCCGGGTGGCAGCGGCAGATAGTGGCTTCGGTCATGATCTATCAGCCATGCTGGCGCTGGTGAATGAAAAAACACGCGTTATTTTTATCGCCAATCCCAACAATCCAACCGGAACCTGGCTAAAACAGGATGATTTGCTGGCTTTTCTGCAGAAAGTACCCGCGCATGTGGTGGTGGTGATTGATGAAGCCTATTTTGAATATGTAGGCCTGGCTGATTATCCTGATGCCTCTTTGTGGCTGTCGCAGTTTGATAATCTGATCGTTACCCGCACTTTTTCCAAAGCGCATGGCTTGGCCGGTTTACGTATTGGCTACGGACTGAGCAGCGCAGAAATAGCCGGCCTGCTGAACCGGGTGCGACAGCCTTTTAATGTGAATTCAATCGCACTGGCGGCGGCTGAAGCGGCATTGGCTGACACCGACTTTATACAACGCAGTAAAAGTAGCAATTCAGCCGGACTGGAGCAGTTGTCACAAGGCTTCGACAAGCTGAGTTTACGCCAGATTCCTTCAGTGGGTAATTTCATCACCTTGTTGCTGGATCAGCCGGTTGCCGGGGTTAATCAAAAGCTGCTGCAAGAAGGTGTTATTTGCCGCCCGGTCGATAACTATGGACTGAACAACGGTCTGCGCATCAGCGTGGGTGTCACGGAACAAAATCAACGCCTGCTGGAAACTCTGGCGCGAGTATTGGCAAAATGATAAAAAAACTCGCGATTATCGGAGTCGGGCTGATTGGCGGTTCTTTCGCGCTGGCCTTGCGGTCAGCGGGCAAGGTTGAACAGGTTGTGGGTTGCGGGCGCTCGGAAGCGAACCTGAAACTGGCTCAGCAACGCGGCATCATCGACTGTTACACGCACGACCTGGCCACCGCAGTACGGGGCGCGGATGTGGTCTTTCTGGCGGTTCCTTTAGGCGCCATGCGTGACGTTATGCTGCAGATGCAGGCTGCGCTGGAACCTCATGCCATTATTACCGATGGCGGCAGCGTCAAAGGATCGGTGGTACAGGATGCACGCCTGGCACTGGCTGAGCACCTGCCCAATTTTGTACCTTCTCATCCTATCGCGGGAACCGAGCGCAGCGGGGCGCAAGCGGCCTTTGCCGAACTGTTTGAGAATCGTCGTGTGATTGTCACACCAATTGAGGAAACCTCCGCGCAAGCTCTGCAACAAGTTTCCGATCTGTGGCTGGCTTGTGGAGCCGAATTGCACCAGATGCCGGTTGAACATCATGATGAAGTGCTGGCGGCAACCAGTCATCTGCCGCACATGCTGGCTTTTACGCTGGTCGATACGCTGGCGGCCATGAAAGAAAATGATGAGATTTTCCGTTACGCGGCGGGTGGTTTTCGTGACTTTACCCGTATTGCTTCCTCCAATCCGGCCATGTGGCGTGATATTTGTATGGCCAATCAGCAGCACCTGGGTGAAATGCTGGAGCACTTTGCTGCAGAATTAACCGATCTGGCCGAGACATTGCGCTGTGGTGATGGAGAGCATCTGTTATCCATCTTTGCCCGCGCCAAAGCGGCACGAGATCGCTTTATTGATTGTGTTTAGACCCGCCGGAGAGATTTTTACAAACCTTTCTCTCGCAAAAGCGCAAAGAACGCAAAGATAATCCTGCCCACCTCGTTGCCACGTTCAACGTGGGAATGCATACCAAACCACCAGTAAGCACACCGCAAGCTATGCAATGAGCCAGTCCAGCATCAGCCGGTTTTTCTAGGCAGCAACAAGATTCATAATTCGTATGCATTCCCACGTAGGAACGTGGGAACGAGGACATCATGATGAAGTGCTGGCGGCAACCAGTCATCTGCCGCACATGCTGGCTTTTACGCTGGTCGATACGCTGGCGGCCATGAAAGAAAATGATGAGATTTTCCGTTACGCGGCGGGTGGTTTTCGTGACTTTACCCGTATTGCTTCCTCCAATCCGGCCATGTGGCGTGATATTTGTATGGCCAATCAGCAGCACCTGGGTGAAATGCTGGAGCACTTTGCTGCAGAATTAACCGATCTGGCCGAGACATTGCGCTGTGGTGATGGAGAGCATCTGTTATCCATCTTTGCCCGCGCCAAAGCGGCACGAGATCGCTTTATTGATTGTGTTTAGACCCGCCGGAGAGATTTTTACAAACCTTTCTCTCGCAAAAGCGCAAAGAACGCAAAGACAATCCTGCCCACCTCGTTGCCACGTTCAACGTGGGAATGCATACCAAACCACCAGTAAGCACACCGCAAGCTATGCAACGGTAGGTGTCAACATACTTTTCGCCTAAATGCTTCATTTAAGCAGCAAGTTTCATGTCAGCCCCTTGCTGGTTTTCATTGACAGGATT
>JAHXHF010000278.1 GCA_025656895.1 gamma proteobacterium symbiont of Bathyaustriella thionipta | reverse complement strand
ATAAAGATAATAGTAATATGATCCTTGAATGACATGGGACTTTCAGTCCAATCCCAGCAACCTATGCACTTTAGTGCATAGTCGTTGAGTCTGTTCGGCAGGACTCTTTGCAATCGATCTTATTTGCTGTAATTCATCATCAAACAGGGCGATGGAATCAATCAGCTCGGTTCTTGCGCCGGCATTCAGATGCTGGCCGAGCAAAGCGTAGGACTTGATCATGCGTTGGGTCAACATGCGTTGTCGGCCTGCCATATCCAGCGCCTCTCCCATGCTCAGCCCGGAAGTAGCAAAGGTGCTGTTTACAGAGCCGGCCATTAGCAGCAAGACCAGGATTAAATAGCTGGGGATGTTTTTAACAGGCATACTGATACCACTCGGTTTGGTTGTTGTGCTGGGATTAGAAGCTTCACTTTTAAGTATATACGAAAAAAACATTTTCACTATTCAATAGAGAAACAATAATTCCGGGGTTGAGGGCTCAGTCTAAGGGAGATGGAAAAATGGCCGGGGGTATAAATCCCCGGCCATGAGAAAGGCTTTAGCCCTGCACTTCAATCTTGCGGCTGATGCTGCCTTCGGTTTTGGGAATACTGAGTTCCAGTACACCGTCTTTGCTGGTAGCCGCTATTTTGCTGCTGTCCGCATCCTTGGGTAAGGTAAAGCGTCGCTGAAATATGCCAGATAGCCGTTCAACACGATGGTATTGATCCTTCTTTTCTTCATATTCAGAATGCCGTTTGCCACTGATGGTCAGTACATTATCTTCCATACTGACATCAATATCTTTGGCATTAATACCGGGCAGATCAGCATGTATCAGGTATCGCTCATCTTCTTCACGGATATCAACTGCAGGCGTCCAGTCGCTGATGTTATCTTCATCGGTTTGCCGGGCAACAGCATGTTGCATATCACGTTGCCATTGATCCAGCAGTTTCCAGGGTTCATAGACTCTCAGACTCATGTTGGCTCTCCTATTGTTTGTGTGTTGAAGATATGGCGACAAGCCGGAAAAAAATCAAGTCAGGATAGGTCGTCCGATACAAATAATAATTTGCTAATATTCCAATATATCTTAAATGCAATTGATTAAGGTCAATATGAGAAGGTGTTTTCAGGAGTAATTTGAAGCTGTGGAGAGACTTGTTAATCCTTTTTAGTCAGGAGGTTTGCTATGAAAACTCTACGCAAAATGACGACAGTAAGCCTGCTTGCGGCTGCTCTGGCATTAACGGCCAGTGGTGCGCAGGCCTGGTGGGGTGGTCCCGGCTGGGGTAATGGTTGGAATGACGGCTGGAATAACGGTTGGGATGGTGATGGTTGGGGAGATATGGACTTCTCCTTCGGCTTTGGTTTCTCAGGCTCCGGCTGGGGAAATGGTCATGGCTGGAATCGCTATTACAATTATTACCAGCCTTATTATGGTTATCCGCAGTACAACTATGGTGGATACGACTATCCCTATCCGTACTATGCGGCTCCTCCAGCCTACCGGGTTCAGCCTGTTGCACCGGCTGCGCCACCCGCAACGGCTAAATAACCGCTACTGTTGAATTTGGGTCAAGCCCGTCTTGACCCAACAGGTTGTTGCCGCGGCCGTATTACTTTTGCTGCGCGGCAGCCTGCTCGCCGCTGGATAAAGTACGTGGAGGAAAATCCAGTAAAGGCTGGTAGAAAGGTTTTTCTTCATCATTATCAGGAGCAGGATAGTCAATCAGGTTGGCACTGGCCTCGGCCTGGGTTACCCAGCCGCCGCCCATGGCTTTATAAATACTGATATAGGAAGTCAAAGCATCACGTTGCTGTTGCGTGTAAGCCAGTTCGGAATCAAACAGCTGGCGTTCCGCGTCAATCACTTCAATGTAACTGACATAGCCCTCGTTATAGCGGCTGCGGGCGTAGCGGGCATAATTTTTCAAGGCGTCAACCTGACGTCCCAATGCGTCCAGTTCTTCAACCGATTTGCGGGTTGAGACAAGTGCATCATCCACTTCGCGGAAAGCCGTTTGAACCGTCTGCAGGTAATTCAGGAGAGCCTGTTGTTTAACTGCGTCAGCGGCACGATTTTGCGCATCAATACGGCCACCGGCAAATAACGGGCCGAGTAAGCTGCCACCGAAGCTCCAGATGTTGGAAGAGCCCTGGAATAAATCAGACAAGTCATTGCTGGCATAGCCAAACAGGCCGGTCAGTGAAATGTTGGGATAGTAAAGAGCGCGTGCCACACCCACCTGGGCATTGGAGGAAATTAGAATTTGTTCGGCCTGATGAATGTCCGGGCGTTGCAGCAGCACGCTGGAAGGTATGCCCGCCGGCACGGCTGGCTGGGCCAGGCTGTCTATTTGTTTGCCACGGCGAATGGGTCCGGGATTGCGGGCCAGCAGGACTGAAAGTGCATTTTCCAGCAAGGCTATCTGCTTTTCTATGGAAGGAATGCGCACAGCCGCCTGTTCATATTCGGAACGCACCTGCGCTACTTCCAGATCCGATATAACGCCGCCTTTGAATTTATCTTCAAACAGCGTGATGGTTTCCGCTCGTCTTTGTAGAGTGGATTTGGCGATTTGTAACTGTTTGTCCAGATTGCGCAATTCTACATAGCTGGTGGCCACCGCTGAAACCAGCGTCAGGATAACGCTACGACGACCTTCTTCTATGGACAGCAAATCAGCCCGCGCGGCATCGGTTGCGTGTTGAAGTTTGCCCCAGAAATCCAGTTCCCAGCCGACATTCAGAGTGGCCTGAAAATTGTTGTCCAGTCGGCCACCACCGGTGGCAGTATTGGATGAGAACTGATCACGGCTGCCAGTACCGGCATAACCGATCTGCGGATAAAAACCGGAGCGGGCAATATCTACACGCGCGGCAAATTCCGCTACCCGGGCAGCGGCTATGCGTACATCACGGTTATTCTGCAGAGCGGTCTGTACCAGTTCATCCAGTATCGGGTCATTGAAAGATTTCCACCATTCAACATTGGCCATGTTTTCCGCCTGCTGTATATCGACCCGCCAGTGTTGCGGGGTATCTACTTGCGGTTTTACATACTCGGGTCCGACAGAGCAGCCGGCGGTAAAAGTCAGCAGGCTGATTATAAAAGCGCGTTTCATCATGATGACGGGGTTTCCTTGTTATCCGCAGAGGCTGTTGTTAAACGACGCTTGCCGGACATTTTTTCCTTGCTGCTGGTAATCAGGTAGTAGAACAGGGGCACAAAGAAAAGAGCCAGCGAGGTGGCGGCCACCATGCCGCCGATAATACCGGTACCGATGGAATGGCGTGCATTGGCGCCGGCGCCGCTGGCCAACACCAGCGGCATGGAGCCCAGTATAAAGGATAGTGAAGTCATCAGAATCGGGCGCAGGCGTAATTTCGCTGCTTCCAGTGCAGCATCGAAGGGCGCAAAGCCTTCCTGATACTTCTGTTCGGCAAATTCAACAATCAGGATGGCGTTCTTGGCCGACAGGCCAATCAATGTGACCAGGCCAATTTGAAAATACACATCATTTTCCATGCCGCGCAGCCAGACCGTCAGTAACGCACCGAAGATGCCAAAAGGTACGGCTGTAATAACCGCCATAGGCAAAGACCATTGCTCATACTGGGCGGACAGAATAAGAAATACCATGACCAGCGCAAAGATAAAAATAATGGTAGAGGTACTGCCGGCTTTAACCTCTTCATAGGCTTGCCCGGCCCAGGCATAACTGAAACCTTCCGGCAATTCAGTGGAAAGTTTCTGCATGGCGGCAATCGAGTCGCCAGAGCTGTAGCCAGGAGCGGCATCACCGGTAATCTTGGCGGCAATAAAGCCGTTGAAACGCGATACCAGATCAGGCCCCTGAGTATAATAAGTTTCTACCAGTGCGGACAAAGGCACCATTTCACCATGCCGCTGGCGCACAAAAATATTAGCGATATCCTCCGGTTTCTCGCGGTATTCGGGATTTGCCTGCAAAATAACCTGCCAGACACGACCGTATTTGTTGTACTGGCTGACGTAGAGTGAGCCGAACAGCGTTTGCAGAGAAGCAAAAACATCCTGTACCGGAACCCCCAGGGTTTCGGCTTTGGCGCGATCGACCTTTGTCATCAGTTGTCTGGAACTGGCATTCAGAGTGCTGTTCAGTGCGGTCAGACTTTCGGTTTTATTACCTTTGGCAACCAGTTCATTGGTGATTTTGGCTAAACGGGGAACGCCTCCCAGGCCTTTGTTTTGCAGCCAGTATTCAAATCCACCCTGGGTACCCAGTCCGGGGATAGAGGGAGGATTGATGGGAATGATAATGCCCTCTTTCAGTGCGGCCAGCCGCGGGTGTACATATTGCATAACCGCCTCGGCGGAAAGCTCGGGCGTGGTGCGTTCATTGAAGTCTTTGAAAGCAACAAACACAGTGCCACTATTGGTTTTGAACTGACCGTCAATCAGGCTGTAGCCGGCTAACACGGTAGCGTCCTGAACCGCCGGGTGCCGAGAGAAAATATCAGCCACTTTCTGCGTCAGTTCCTGGGAACGATCCAGACTGGCGCCGTCCGGCAGCATCACAGCGGCAAACATATAGCCCTGATCTTCTTCCGGAACAAAACTGCCGGGAATGATTTTGAAAAGCGTGACCAGGCCGAACAACATGGCTGCGATCATCAGCATGGCAATAACGGCATGCCGCATCAACAGGCTGACACCCAGCGCATAAACCACCGTCAGTTTTTCGATCAGGGTGTTGAACAGCCTGAAAAAACCGGCGGGTTCTTTTTTTTGCGGACGTAACAGGATAGCCGACAGAGCCGGTGTCAAAGTGAGCGCGGCAAAGCTGGATATGGCAACCGATATGGCAATGGTAATGGCGAACTGTTTATATAGAACGCCGGTGGTGCCACCGAGAAAAGCAACCGGTACAAATACAGCAATCAACACCAGGGTGGTGGCAATGACCGGGCCGGTTACTTCTTTCATGGCCTGCAGGGTGGCATCCAGCCCGGACATTTTATGTTCATGCATATTTCGTTCAACATTTTCCACCACCACAATGGCATCATCACAGACAATACCAATAGCCAGTACCAGTCCAAACAGAGTGAGCAGGTTGATGGAAAACCCCAGTGCAATCATACCCATAAAGGTGCCGATAACCGATACCAGAATAGCGATAGTCGGAATTAGTGTGGCATTGATGTTTTGAAGAAAAATATAAGTGACCAGTACCACCAGAATGATGGCAATAATCAGGGTGTCGGTGACCTCATCAATGGAGGCCTGTACGAATTTGGTGGTATCCAGCGAAATGGTGTA
The DNA here is from genome assembly GCA_025656895.1 of gamma proteobacterium symbiont of Bathyaustriella thionipta. Lineage (GTDB taxonomy): Bacteria > Pseudomonadota > Gammaproteobacteria > Chromatiales > Chromatiaceae > JAHXHF01. The sequence continues at coordinate 4,356 of JAHXHF010000278.1, read as the reverse complement.
GTCCAGGCCATCAGGAAAACTTTTCTTCAGTTCTTCCATCAACTTGCGAACATTTTGCGAGACCTGTACCGCATTGGAACCGGGCTGCTGGTAAACCGCTATGAAAGTGGCTTCTTTACCATTTAGCGTTGAACGCAGCATATAAGCTTTCAGACCTTCTTCGGCGCTAGCCACATCTTTAACACGCACAATGGCGGTACCCTTGCTGTCGGCACGCAGGATTATATTTTCAAATTCGTCAGGTTCGGAGAAACGTCCGCGAGTCACCACCGGGAAGCTCATTTCCACCGGCCTGGTGGTGGGCGATTGTCCCAGGCTGCCGACACCGAATTGCTGGTTTTGCTGGCTGACAGACTGCTGAATATCACTGGCTGTAATGCCCAGGCTGGCCATGCGATCCGGTTGCAGCCACAATCTCATGGCCAGATCCGGCAGTCCCATAATACTGGCCTGGTTGGCGCCTTCGGTGCGCTTGATGGCATCCAGTACATACAGATTGGCGTAGTTGCCCAGATACTTTTCATCGAAGCGTTCATCGGGAGAATACAGGCCGATCAGCATCAGGAAACTGGAAGAGCGTTTTTCTACAGTAACTCCCGCATTGCGTACCGTATCGGGTAATTCCGGTAAGGCCTGTTGTACGCGGTTGTTGACCTGAACCTCGGCGGTATCGGGGTCGGTATCAATATCAAAGAAAACGGTCAGCGTCATTTGTCCGGTAGGCGAGCTGCTGGACTGCATGTACAGCATGTTATCGACACCGTTGATTTTGGTCTCCATCGGCGCAGCTACGCTGTTGGCAACCGTTTCGGCATCTGCGCCCGGGTAGCTGGCACTGACAGTGACCTGAACCGGGGTAATTTCGGGATACTGGGTAATGGGCAGGGCGCCCATGGAAACCAGTCCGGCAATGACAATGATGATGGATAATACCGATGATAAAACCGGTCTTTTGATAAAAACTTCAGCACTCATGAGATAATCCTATTGAGCACTGTTGTCGGTGGCTTCGGTCTGTGCGGGCTTGATGGTCAAGGGAGCCCCGGCTCGTACTTTCATGGCGCCATTCGAAACCAGGGTATCGCCGTTTTTCAGCCCATTCTCAATAAACCAGTTATCGCCCCTCCAGTTACCGACCGTCACCGGTTGAAATTGGGCTTTTCCGTCTTTGCTGATGAGCCACACAAAACTGCCTTTGGCACCTTGCTGAACCGCCTGTTTGGGAACCAGGATGGCCTTGGGTCTGATGCCGCCTAGTATACGTGTACGCACAAATTGACCGGGCCTCAAGGCTTTTTCCTTATTATCAATTTCGGCTCTTATCAGAAAAGTACCGGTTTCTTCGCTGAGTGAAGCATCGGAAAAAGTGATGTGACCCCGTTGCGGATAAACTGTACCGTCAGCCAGGATGATTTCAATTTCAAAGGCTCCATCTTCGGGAGCACGAAAGGTTCCGCGTTTTTTCTCATCACGAAAACGCAAAATCTGGTTTTCGGTGATACTGAATTCAATCCACATAGGATCAATCTGGGCAACATAGGTAAGCGGCCCGGCGTTATAACTGATGTAAGCCCCTTCGCGATAAGCGGCAGAACTGGAAGGGCCGCTGACCGGCGAAGTGATATCGGTATAGCCCAGATTTAATTCGGCCTGCACTACATTGGCCCTGGCTGCTTCCACGGCAGCGGCTGCCGAACGATAGGTTCCTGTCGCATCATCCAGCTCTTTTTGAGCCACAGCTTTTTTCTTTACCAGTGGTCGTACCCGGTTCAGATTGATCAGTGCAGTTTCCATGCGAGCCTGTTGTTGTGCCAGTTCCGCGTTGGCGGCACTCAGCTGGGCTGCAAAAGGTTTTTTGTCAATCTGGAACATAATATCGCCGGCTTTTACGGTCGAGCCTTCAACATACATCTGTCTTTCTAAAAATCCCTCAACCCTTGAGCGAATCTCAACCCGCCGCGAACTGGCAGTTTTACCGACAAACTCGAAGCTGACCGGAGTGTCTTTGGCCTGAACTTCATAAGCCTCAACCTCAAGAGCGGGGGGTGCTTGCTGAGCCGACTTTTTATCCCCGTCCGTGCAGGCTCCAATGAAGATAGAGATGAAAGCGAGGCTGGCAAGCAGCGGCATGAAGGTTGAATATCTGGGTGACAAGGTGTTGCTCCTTGATGGCTGTGTTGAAGGCGTATCCTGGTAAACGCCTGTTATTATTCTGTAGTAGACTGGCGGAAGTTTATCTCTCGTTCAGTATGGTTTAACCCGCTAACGGCTTAACTGGCCTGTACAGGCTCGTTCCTGCGTCCCACTTCCCGGAAGCCGCATTATAACTGATTTTGGCGCGCTGTAATCCCAGCATTAAAGATCCCATCCGAAAACATTGCGTATCACCGACCAGCGTGGTTTGCGGGCCTTGGGGTTTTTCCCCAGAATCCAGTAATTATAGACCTGCTGTTGAAAATCATTATCTTTTTTCAGTGTTAGCCAGGTGTTTATAAACTGGCTGAATTGCAGCTTCCCTTTGGGCAGGGCAAAGCCGACAGGTGCTTTCAAATGAAAGCCTTTGCTGACCACAGAAGAATATTCAGGATAAAGCATGGCCCAGGCAGCGCCGGCCTCTGCTGAATAAATAAAGGCATCCACATCGGGATACTCGCCTTTGAAAAATTTCCTGGGGCTTTTTATCAGGGTGAATTTTGCATCCGGCAGCATCTCCTGCAACGGTTTTTTGTAATAGCTGATGTCCAGTATGCCAATATTCAGATCGGGTATCCGTTTGATTTTTTCCTTGCTGGTAAATAGCTCTCTTTTGGCGTCCAGCACCATAAAGCCGACTGTATGGTGGGTGTAGGGATTGCTGAAAGCCACTTTCAGGGCGCGCATGGGGGTGATGGCTCTACCACCAATAGCAATATCCAGCCGGCCATCGGTCAGCATGGCAGCTTCCTTATGTGTATCCCTGATATGAATCAGCTCGATTTTAATGCGCAGGTTGCGTGCCAGTTCGTGCATCATTTCCATATCAAAGCCGACCACTTGTCCCTGATCATTTTTGAAAGCAAAAGGCAGGGTGTTGGAATAATAACCCACCCGGATGTAACCGCGTTCACGTATCACATCAAGCCGTGGTCTGGTCTGATCCGCTTCGCTGAGTGCGGTCGGGGCTTTTAATGATGTTACCTTGACCGGCTTATAGTCCAGGCGCATGGCTTCGAAAGAACGCGCGCCTGTATATTCATAAGGAATCAGATAGCTTAAGCCAACGCCGGTCAGCATCATGACGCCGGCAGTTATTCCCAGGTGCAGCGTGACTGCCTGCATCATTTTACGCCAGCTGAGGCGTTTCAATACAGCTGAAGAAACCAGCAGGGTGATGACAAAACCATGCAGCGCGGCCAGTGCGGTGGCAAAGCGTGCCGTGACAACGCTGCCCAGCAGATAGAGCTGGAACTGATCAGCCGGCAGGCCAAAATAATCCAGCAGGAAGGGGATGGCGACGGCCATGCTGCCGAAGGCCGAGAAGGCTCCCATCACAATATAGGACGGGTATTGTTCCAGTTCCAGAGGAGCGCCCACATACCAGGCTGAAAACAGAATAAATCCCAGCCCCAGCAAAGTACCGGTACTGGGGAAACTGTAGGCCGTGGGCACCATCACATCGACCGTGGAGTCTGTTTCTTCACACTCCATATCATGTTTTTTCAGCAACTCTTTACAGCGCTCGGCGATCATGGGCAGTACAACCAGCACGGTGCCGGTTGCCAGTGCGGTAACCATGGCTTCACCCGCTACTGACAACAACTCACGATAGGAGAAAGGTGTGGCCCACTGAATCAGCAGCGGCAGCAGTACAAAGCCCAGCAGGAAAGCGGCAATCAGATAAACCCACAGGAAAATCTGCAGGCGACCCAGTTCTTCGGGTTGCAGCGTACCGGCTGCAGAAGCCGCAATACAAAAAATCCCCAGAGGTGCCAAAGTGGCAATAAATGAAGCCACCCGTTGTAAACCGTCAGCAACATTATCGGCCAGACTGATGAACAGTTCTTTATTTTTAACCGTGATGAGTGCAATACCCATTAACAGTGAAAACAACACAACCGCCGGTACAATGGTATTGGACAGGGCGGAAAAAATATTGGAAGGGATGTATAAATCAACAAAGTTCATTTTGGCAGCATCGGTCACCATACTGCTGCTGAAAAAACCGGAAGTCTCCCAGTTGGGGTAGGCTAACGGAAGCAGCACAAGTGTAAGCATCACCGCCAGCCACATAAATAGTGTCCGGCAGAAAACTCGCTATTTTCGAGGGGCTATGACCCCGCCCGCCGTCGAATTCAGTCAATTGCCTGCATTTTTGGC
>JAHXHF010000190.1 GCA_025656895.1 gamma proteobacterium symbiont of Bathyaustriella thionipta | reverse complement strand
GATCCCAAGGCTTGCTTATGTTGCACTACGTACACCTCCAATGCCTCAGCGGTTGTTGAGCATGGCTGAGCCATGGGGGTAATCAGGTATAGTTTTGGGTGACTGAGTAAACTGACAAGGTTTTATTCAGCAAGCCGCTTATCAAGTATCTCTGCTGAAGATACCTGTTCCTGAATAATATGCGCTTTGTTTATTTTCTCAAGAACTTGCATTTCATTGGAATATACAAACATGCTTACATCTAAATTCTGTAAGTCATTGAAATTAAATTCTATTTGAAATTCTTATGCGATATAAAGAATAATTGATATTGATTTATATCAATAAAACTTCTCTTGATTGGCTGAAAATTCTATTTTACAGGGTGCCTGGAAAGAAGAGTTAATCAGGGTTTTTTGCGTACTAAATTGATTTGTTGCCAGGATTTCTGGCCATCATCATCGGCTTTCAGGCAGTTGCAGGCCTGTGTAATTTGGGCAACCGGATTATAATAGGTTTTGAAGCACATTCTGTAAGTGCTGCTTAAGTCTACCTTGGCACTACCGGCCTGTCCTCGTGCGCTGATCAGGTAATCAACGGCACAGGCAGTATTAGCACAGGCATTTTTTCCGCCACATTTTGCTTTGGAAAAGCTGGCAGGTTTTTCAATAATGAGGAATTTAGGCGGGGTCTCAAGAGAGCTGTAGTTGTAAAATGTATCTTTTGTTTCCGGGTCTGTGCCATAAACACTGGCATGTTCATCCCAGTGAGCATTTTCCGGGTCGCCCCAATTATCATTATCATAAACTCCCCAGCGACCTTGCGAGTGAGCGATGATGGTAAATTCTTTTTGAGATTGCAGCCACAGCTCGGCATCACGCAGGGCGGCATTGGCTGACTGGAAGGCCAGTTGATTGTTGAGCAGATGTCCCGACATTTTTTCCTGCACCAGCGCAGTAGAAAGGCCGGAAACCGCCAACACAGCCAGTATCATAAGAAAAATGAGAGCGACGACCAGTATTCCTCCCGATTGTTGAGCGTATCTATTCATAACATACGGTTACGCAATGGAATGGTGGTGAAAAACAGCTGGCGTGTATAACGATCATTTTTGTCGATACTGATATCAAAAAGTTGATAGTGTTGCTGGCTGTCCTGTCGCAGAATGGCCTTGGGGCTGCGCACTAGCAAGGCAATGTGTACTGCATATACATTGTCTTCTTCAGAACTTGCATAAATATCACTGGAACTGCGGTAGGCCAGGTTTTTGCTGTGATCCAGCTTGGCACTTTTATCAATGGCCAGGCGTATGCGCATGTGCTCAACACCATCCACCAGCATCACGCCTTCGTCATATTTATTAGAGCTGCAAAAAAGACCGGGGTTGCCGGATTCATCTTCATCAATTCTGAAGAAAACCCTGAATAGCTGGTCTTTGAATATGATCAGTCCATCATCACACTGGCTGATGTCGGTGGGAGCCCAATACTCGGCAAAGAGATCATCGCGCGCGTCTTCCGGATGAATGCCACGCGCTATGACAGGGCGATCAGAATAGGAAAGCAGGCCAGCGCCTGCATTCAGCAGATTTCGGCGTAACAGTGTGATGGCAAAACGGCCGTTTTCCTGAATACGCGATTGTGCGTTCTTGCTGTTAAAAGCCTGTTTGGAGCCCAGATAAACCTGCGATATGGCGGCAAATAGAACGATAGAGAGGATCATGGCAATCATCAACTCAACCAGCGTGAAGGCAGACTGATGGTGTGACGGCTTCATGGAACTATCTGCAGGCGAATTTCACGGGTTTTTCCTGAATCGCCGCCAGCCCAATGGACGCTGATAAGATAAACGCGCCGGTCATTGTTTTCCAGGTCTCCATCGCAGTCATTGCCATCCTGAAAATCACCGTCTACGCAGACTTGCCCACGGCCTTCAGGCAGTAATTCTGATAATTGGGTTTGCCATTCAAAAACATCGAACCTGGCTAGATCGGACGGGCTGCAGCCGGGGATTTTGCTGCAGGACATAGGGGCTTTGTTCGGTTCAATATCATCGTAATCACCGGCTTCTGCAGCCAGACGATTGCTGTGTAATCTCTCGGCCATGTTATTGGCCAGCATAATAGCCTGGCTGCCCAGGAAAGCCTGGTTGTCAAAACGCATGCTGTTGGTCAGGGTGCTGGCCAGCCCGATTAAGCCGATGGATATAATGGCCGTTGCCACCATAACTTCAATAAGACTGAAGCCGGTTTGTTTTTTGGCTGGAAAAATCGGCATAAAGACTGCGTCAAAATCAGCTGAAAAGGTTATCGATAGCCGAAATCATCTGCTTGCTCATATCCGGACCGTCTTTATCCATAACCTGATCGATAACCCAGCGGTTTTCATCGTGTCCTCCCATAACCTGTTGAATTTCATAGCCCAGATGACGAAAAAAAGGATAACTGGGGCCATCTTCAGTTGAAAACTTAAAATCAGCATATTCGGCAGAGCGTTGATTCAGCAGGTCGATAAAGCGTTTGCCGTGCTTGCCTTCGCCCAGAATTTCCTCGAAATTTTCCTGCACTTCCCGGGCCAGTCGTTTGGCCAGTGCAATCAGAAAAGTTCTGCGACCATCGGCATCCAGCTTTTCGTGAGCCATACGGTCGGCCAGTTGCACCTGAAACAGACTGTATTCCAGGATGACGCGCAGCCGTTGCGCATCATCATCATAAATATAGTCTTCGCCATGCAGGTTGATGGCTTTATCTTTACTGATGCGCCAGATGATAAAGGCGGCGGCGCTGGCAATATCAGCCAGTGAACGTTCGCTTTCATCGTTGTGCCAATGACTTTTTATTCTAAGTGCCACAGGAGTCTCCGTTATAAATTATCTGCCTGACGGGGATAAACAGCCGATTAACGCCTTTTTCCTCAGGCGGAAAAGGCATGTTGGGCATGTTCTGTAACCGCCCGTTCAAATTCACTGTGCAGTTTTTGCAGTATGTCGGCATGAGGTTTGCCGGTTAGTTCATCCATAAAGGATTTTTTCGCTTCGGTGGGTAATACCAGCGTGTTGTTACAATGCTGATTAACGAAAGTAGCCTGATAGCCACGGCCGTAAAAAACCTCATCAATGGCCGAGCGAACCTCAACAGCAGGCAGATGGATGCGTCCGAGACGCCTGTTCCAGTCATCAATAACAGACTGCCAGCGTTGTTTGTCCAGTTGCTCTGTTCCTATATTGAAGAGGGGGACATCTCCCATGCCGGGGCGTTGGTAATTGTAGGAATGCACGTCATACACCAGTACCTGCGGGTGGATGGATTCCAGTTGTGCATAGAGGGCGCCCAGCACACGGTAGAAATCATGGTGTTTTTGTACGCTGGCGGCTTTTTCGGCTTCGGTCAGCGGTGTGTTCCATACCTGTTGTCCCCAGGCTTCTTCGTACACACAGGTTTCAGGCGGGCGGTTCAGGTCATATTCGTAGCGCGAGTCATTGGCAACCACGGTAATGGGCATGTTTGAGGCAATATCAGCGGTGTAGGGATCTTCTTCACGCAGGCGTTGCGCTTCATTCAGCGCGCATTTGTCGATAATGTCTGCACGCAGGCGGTGACCATTGTGAATGGCAGTACAAACGAAGTGACTGTACTCTTCAATTTTGACGAAGAAGGCACCCTGGTTGATGGAGGCGTGAAAGGTTTTGCGCTCACCGATAGAGCGGATGCAATCATCCATATTCAGTTCAATCATTTCGTATTCTCCGAGGTTTTTCCATAAATCCAGTAAGTTTCCAGCTTATCCAGCAAGCCACCCGTTTTCTCTATTTCCAGCCACAGGTTGATGAAGGCTTCAAATTCCGGCTGCTGAGCGGGCAGTACCATTCCCAGAGCCACTTTAGCAGATAAACCCTGCGGGACAACAACCGAGTATTCAGGGTAAACCAGAGTCCAGGCAGCTGCCGACTCGGCGGTATAAATCATGCCATCCACTTTGACTTTATCGGTCATGTAGGCACGTACGGAAGCGACCGGCACAATTTCAATATGATCAAAATTACGTTCCAGTAAAGGGGCATAAAGAGCCTTGCTCAAAGGTTTTAATACAGCGATACGCAGGTGTTTGTGTTGCTCTATACCGGCTACTGTGCTGAATTCCGAACGACGATAGTCCGGCACGATAAAGCCAATGTGTTCATTCAGATAAGGTTCACTGAACGTCCAGTTGCGTGCGCGTTCCGCGGTGATGATAAGCGCGCCGACAAACAGATCAATGCGCCCTTCGTTCAAGGCCGATTGAGCCTGGCTTTTCCTGATTTGCACCAGTTCCAGTCCCACGCCCAGTTTTTTGGCCAGAACCCGCATCAGGTCAATGTCGAATCCCAGCGTTTTGGACTGTTCACCGCGAAAGGCAAAAGGCAGGGCATTGGAGGGATAGCCTACGCGCAGGCTGCCACGTTGTTCGATAATGCCCAGGCGGGCCTTTGAGCGTTGTATGCTGTCAAGCTTGTCGGGTAATTGAACATTTTTTTCTTTTGCCATGGTTTCCATCGGTGGCATGGCAATAAAGTTTTTATAACCGGTGTATTCGTAGGGAATGGTACGGGTCAGAATGAAACCCAGTCCCCACATAAAAAGAGCCATAACCACAACGGTTGCGGCCAGCACCTGTAACAAGCCGCGTTTTTTCAGCATGCCCAGCATGGCGCTGGCTCCCAGCAGGCTGATGATAACGGCGTGCATGGTAGCCAGTACGGTAGCGAAGCGGGCGGTCATAACGCTGCCCAGTAAATACAGCTGGAACAGGTCCGATGGCAGATGAAAATAGTCCAGCATGAAGGGCAGCGCGACGGCCATAGTGCCGAACGCGGAAATAGCGCCGGTTATGACAAAGTCCGGATATTGGCTGATGTCCAGTGGCGAGCCGACAAACCAGCCTGCAAACAGGATAAAGGCAATGCCCATCAGGGTACCGACACTGGGAAAACTGTAGGCTGTGGGCACCAGTACATCAATGGCGGTAGTGGCCTCATTGCTTTGCATACCGTGTTTGGCCAGCAGGGCTTTGCTGCGCACGATAATCATAGGCAGAACCACCAGCACGGTTCCGGCAGCAAAGGCTGTTACCAGAGCGGTACGCGCATCTTGCATAACTTCGCGGTAACTGAAAGGCGTGGCCCAGGCAACGAACATGGGCAGGGTAAAGAATGTCAGTACCAGCCAGGCTCCCGCGTACACCCACAGATAAACCTGTAAACGTGTCAGTGCCTGAAAATCCAGTGTACCGGCAGCAGCGGCAGACAGTGCAAAAATACCAATGGGAGCCAGTTTGGCAATAAAAGAAGCGATTTTCATCAAAGCATCGCTGACATTTTGCAGGGACAATAAAAATCCGTCTTTATTGGTCACTGAAATCAGCGCGATACCCATAGAAATGCTGAACACCACAACAGCCGGCACAACCGTATTGGCCAGTGCCTGAAAAACATTGGCCGGAATATACAGGCTGACCGGGTCAAAGGTGGAAGCCTGGCTGATCAGGCTGCTGCTGAAAAAAGAGGCCGAAGTCCAGTCCGGAAAAGCCAGCGGCATCGCCAGCAGGGCAATCATGGTTGTGGTCCACAGAAACAGGATCAGGCCGGCACCGACCATGCCAATGCGCCTGGCCATGTCCATGTTCAGTTGTCCAAGTCCGCCGATCAGCGAGAACAGGATGTAGGGCAAAACCGTCATCTGCAGCAGACGTATGTAAGCGGTGCCGACAATTTCCAGTTTGCCGGCAGTATTCCCTAACAGCAGTCCTACAATAATACCGGCGACCAGGCTGAGAATAACCCGTTGAAAAGGCGATATTTTAAAGATGATGGTATCTCCTGCTGTCATCCGCTGTTTGTCTTTTACCGGGATGTACGGCGTCTGCTCAAATATAAACGGCGATTATAACCCAGCATGAATTATTCTGGCTGCGGCATCTATATGAATTCAGAAAATAATGAAATTGCAGGATAATGGCTCAGATTGCCGCTGAGTAGTTACGGGCAACGTAGTATGATGCGGTATTGTTCCTTAAAGCGAGTAAAGTCCATGAGTCAGAATTCTTCTGTTACCGAGCGAACCCTGGAACCCTTGAAAACCATCCATGAAGTCAAGCCGGGCAGTTTTATTTTCGAGCGTGCCGGCGCATTACCGGCAGATATTTGTGATGAAATGATTCGCCGTTTCGAAGCGCATCCCGAGCAACAGAATGCCGGGCGCATCGGCCAGACCGAAAGCATGAATCAAAGTGTCAAGAAAACCACAGACCTGGTGGTTTCCAATAAAGACGACTGGAAAGACATGGACCGGATTTTATTCCGCTGCGTGGGCGCGGCTTTAAGCGAGTTTCGACAAAGCTATCCTTATTTTAAAGGCCCGTTCAAGGATATGGGCTATCAGATTCAGCGTTACCAGCCGGGTGAGTATTATCACTGGCATATTGATGGTGGCAGCCACCAGTTCAGCCAAAGACAACTGGTCGTTATCTGGTATCTGAATGATGTGCCCGGGCCGGGCGGTGAAACCGAATTTCTGTATCAGGATGTCCGTGTCACGCCGGAACGTGGCAAAATGGTGTTGTTTCCACCCTTCTGGACACATGAACACCGTGCCGTCACGATTTCGGAAGGCATCAAATACATGGCGACAACCTGGGTGGTGTTTGCCTGATTATTGGGTTAACTCATCAAAGCGTTTTTTGAAAGCCTGGTCACGCAATTTTTCGGCTTCCTGTTTATCCGGCAGGGTGGCTGAATGCTGCCATTCCTGTGTTTGCTTGTTGAATATGGAAAAACGGTAACCTCGACCCACCTTGGAGACTTTACTGATTTCCTGACCGGCCTGAGCCAGTGCTTCTATTTTGCCAATTTTTTTACCGGCATCCGCCTGCGCGGCGGGAACGGCCTGCTGCGCGGCCGCTGTTTCATTGAGCGTAAATTCCGTCAGGCTGATGTCGCCGCTGGCATCAATATCAATAATGCTCAGTTCTGGCATCTGTTTGACCAGATAACCGGCCATCATCATGGCGGTTTTGCGGTCTTCGTTATCCAGTGCCGAAGCCAGCTTGTTGGAAACAATCTGGCAGCGTTGCCGGCTGTCCGGCTTATCAACCCAGTCACGGCTCATTTGCCAGCCCTTATCCATGTCCTGATCCATACGCTGGAAGAAGTCCTGCGCGCGGCGCACAAATTCATCCGGCACATCCATCTCATAAACTTGGTCTTCGAAATAAACTTTGATTACCATAGGAAGTCATTCAATATAGAAAAATAATGGCGCAGTATAACATTGCGCACAGCAAACAGGATAAGCCTTAATGTTATTACAAATAGCGGAAATACTGAACCCGGCGCAGTTGGCCAAAATTGAAGAAATTATTCAGCAATCCAGTTTTGTGGACGGTCGCCTGACCGCCGGCAAACATGCCGCAAGACTGAAGAACAATCAGGAATTAAAGGCGGATGAGCAACGCATGTCGTTATTGGCGCGTATTGTAATGAGCAGCATTGGCCAGAATGCGAACTTTCGTAACGCAGTATTGCCGTTCAAGGTATCGGACCCGATTGTGGCCCGCTATACGCCGGGCATGACCTACGGTGATCATGTGGATGATCCTATCATGGGCACCAGCGGCCCCAAGTTTCGTAGCGATGTTTCCATGACCATTTTTTTGCGTGACCCGGATAGCTATGAGGGCGGTGAACTGGTCATACGCACCCCCTTCGGTGAAAACAAGGTCAAGCTGCCGGCAGGCCATGCGGTTATTTATCCGTCATCCAGCCTGCATCGGGTGGCCGAAGTAAGCGCCGGCGAGCGCATGGTGCTGTTGTGCTGGACACAAAGCTTCGTCAAGGATGCCGCCCGGCGGGAGTTACTGTATGAACTGAACAATGCGCGTGAAGCATTAATGCAGCAACAACCGGATACAGACATCAGTGACCAGGTGGATCGCAGTTACGCCAATTTGCTGCGTATGTGGTCGGAACTATGATATCGGAAAATATCTACCGAACCCTGAAAAACAGCGAATTTCTGTCCATACTCATCAGTGTTTGCCTGCTGATTTTTATATCGCCATTACTGACAAACCTTAGTTGGGGTGCAAGCCTGGTCAATGGATTTATTCTATTGTCATTAGTGGGCAGCACTTATTCCATTCGGGACGACGTGCGTTAAATGCTGGCATCGGTGGTTTTTCTGATTTTGTGGGTTTTAACCGGAGTAGTGGGTTTTTTGATCCATGATGGTGATTTAAGCCTCATCAGCAATATCATCGCGGTTATTTTTTTCTCACATATTTCGCTGGTTTTGCTGGTCAGGGTATTTCAACGTCAAACCATCAATTTTGATACCATAGCCGGCGCTATATCGGTCTATTTTTTAATTGGTGTCATAGGCGCGTTTATTTTCCTGGTATTGTTGGGGCTGGACTCGCAGGCACTGGATATTCCGCTAAACTTACTAACGGAAGGAGAAGAACACCGCCAATTCTCTTTAATGATGTATTTCAGCTTCGTCACTTTAACCACATTGGGCTATGGTGATATAACGCCGCTATCCAATGCGGCCCGTATTCAAGTCTATCTTGAAGCCTTGTTGGGACAACTATATTTGACCGTATTGATTGCGCGTTTAGTCGGTCAGCATATCTCACAAAGCAGTAACTTGAGAGGAAAGAAATGAACACCAGACTTTTATCCTGCTGGTTTTTCAGTTTGTTGCTACTCGGTGGTTGCGCCACTATGACCGATTATGAAACTCCCCGGGTTTCGGTCGTGAATATCCACCCCATTGATTTTCAACTACTGGAACAACAGTTTGCCGTGACCTTGCGCATTCAGAATCCGAACCAAGCCGCGCTGGATATTGATGGCATGAGTTACGAGCTGGAAATTAACGGAATTGAAATGGCGCACGGAGTACACAGCGAAGACATTTCGGTAGGCGGTTTTTCAGAACAGGTCATCGAAGTGCGCATGGTCGGTACCACATTCGCGCTTATCCGGCAGTTTCAATACATGCAAAAACAGCAGGGCAAGCCGGTAACTTACCGGCTTAGCGGCAGAATCAGTACCCTGGGCGGGTTTAACCGCGTGCCTTTCGAATATAAAGGCGAGATTGATTTAAGCTCCATGACAACAAACCGAGCTCCTGCACCGGCTGCAAAGCCTTCGGGGCAGGAATACTGAACGATTCAGGTTGAGCAGGCAGATGCTACTTCAGCGTAGTCACTCAATCAATCATAAGCTTTCTTTTTCCACTCTCGGCTTCCCAGATAATAATTGACGGGATTAAAATATACTCGAGGCAAGTGATGATGTTACTTCCATCATTCGACCAGCCGGTGATACTCAGTGTGACAGGATCAATGAGCTCTCCCTTGATGTTCAGTACCAGCTGGCATTTCCAGCGTAGTTTCCCTGTGTCCGTGTGCCAGACAGAAAGCTGGGCTTTTTTAGAATTTCCGACCGCAATAAACTGACCGCAGGGGCTCCAGGCCGCTGTTTTTGCACCCATCTCGGGTTTCTCCAGATAGGTGCGCTTCTGCTGTTTTGAGGGGAACTGAAGAAGGAAAAGTGCTTCCTCTTTTTCCACCAGTATCTGCCAACCGGAATCGTGTCGGTAAGAAGCCAGCAGGGTGTTTTCCTCGGGGAATTCCAGTGTATCGATCACACGCCCGCAACCGGACAGCATGACCAAAACCTCGTATCCTCTGATCAGGATTTCATCTTGCCTGGCCGCGTAGTTGTATTGCTGAATATGTCCATATTCATCAGAGAAACGTTTTAATGCAGTGTTATTCGAACTGAAGTTTCACTGAAATCCAAATCAACCTGACAGTCAGCCATCAAGCCACCATACGCAAAAGCAGTGAAACAAAATCTTTTTCCCG
>JAHXHF010000032.1 GCA_025656895.1 gamma proteobacterium symbiont of Bathyaustriella thionipta | reverse complement strand
CACGGGAAAAAGATTTTGTTTCACTGCTTTTGCGTATGGTGGCTTGATGGCTGACTGTCAGGTTGATTTGGATTTCAGTGAAACTTCAGAACAGAATACTGACGAAACGCTGATCTGCTTTAAAATGTTGCCGGACATGCAAACTGTATAACGGGAAAAACATAAACAGGATGCTACTGATAGCACCCCCCAGATACATCACAGCAGCGACCGCACTGACATCCAGCAGTAATAGCGGCATTCTGGCGCGTACCAGTAAATCCGGCCGCCACCTGCTCAGCACAAGCAACCCTGCCGCCAGAAAAAACCAGGCCAGCGCAATAAACAAGGCCGGAGTTAGCGGGGAATTGAAAGCGGCAACCGCTACAAGCAACAACATCAGCGTGCCCAAGGCACCGGCTGACCGGTACAGCATGGCCATGGCATCTGTCATTGTATGGCTCTTGTGCTCAGTTACCGGCTGCATCATCCTGCATTTTCTCCGCTTGAGCAGTGCTTATCCTGTTCTCACACATTCAGGCGGCCCATTGAAAAAGAAGTTTCGTGTACACCTTTAATCCGCTCAAGCGCGCTCATAAAAGCATCAATCACCTGCGCATCAAAATGTTTGTTGCGCTGGTCAAGCAGGTATTTTACCGATTCCTGCCGGCTCCAGGCATGTTTATAGGGTCTTTCCGACATCAGTGCATCATAAACATCGGCCACCGCAACAATACGGGCTTCCAGTGGAATTTCTTCATTAGCCAGGCCATGCGGATAACCGCTGCCATCAAATTTTTCATGATGATACAAGGCAATAACCGCACCCATTTGCAAATAGGATGAAGGGCTGTCACGCAAAATTTCATTGCCGATGATGGTGTGGTTTTTCATAATTTCCCACTCCTCCGGGCTGAGTTTGTCCGGTTTCAACAAAATGCTGTCAGGCACGCCGATTTTACCAATATCATGCATGGGAGCAGAAATCTCTATGCTTTCACACAGTTGTTTATCCAGCCCCAGAGATTCCGCAATAATGCGACTGATATAGGCCTGCCGGTCTACATGCTGGCCGGTATCGTCATCCCGATATTCACCGGCTTTGGCCAGTCTTAACAGCGTTTCGCGTTCACGGGTTTGCAATTCATGAGTGGTTTTTTCCACTTCTTTTTCCAGCCACAGGGCACGGTCTTTAATAATACGGCTTTGTTTGTGCATCAGAATCAGATTACGGCAACGCGCGCGACATTCATGATGATCAATGGGCTTGCTGAGAAAATCGGTAGCGCCATCTTCCAGCGCACGATAACGCACAGCACGGTCATCCACGCAGGTGACAATAATAATGGGTATATCCTGACAGGCCGGAATCTGGCGAACCCACAGAATAAATTCAACACCATCCATGCGTGGCATTTTGTAATCTGCCAGAATCAGGTCTGTGGGATTATGTTTCACCCACTCCAGCGCCTCTACCGGATCGTCAAAAGACAGCACATTCAGCGTTTCATCAATGGAACGAACCAATTCTTCCAGCACCATGCGGCCCACAGACTGGTCATCAATAATCACTACACTGGACATGGCTTATCCCCGTACTTTTAATCTTTTACTATTACACCGGATACACTAAAAATACCGTGCAGCAGATCACATATCCAGACATTAGAGACTGAGCAGAAATTCGCAAGCCATCCTCTTTTATATGGCGGAGAGGAAGGGCCGAATAGCCATCTACATTTTTTTAATCTTCTCCAGCTGATCCTGCAGTTGTGCGATGGCGCTGCTCATTTCTTCCAGCCGGGCTCGCTCCTGCGCCACCACCGCATGCGGCGCGCGCTCAACAAAATTGGCATTCGCCAGTTTGGCGGTGGTTTTGTCTTTATCTTTATGCAAGTTATCCAGTTTTTTCTGCAACCGCGCCACTTCCGCCTGCACGTCGATAAGACCACTCATGGGAATGAGGATTTTCAAATCACCGCTCAGTGCAGTCATGGATTCCGGCACCGGCTCTTCCGCCTGCAGCCAGTTAATATTACTGACCCGCCCCACACTGGCCAGCCAGCGCGCCTGTTGTTGCACACGCTCTCTATCCTGTTGCGTACCGTTCTGCAGCAATACCGGCAGACGTTTTTTCGGATCGATGTTCATTTCACCGCGAATCTGGCGAATACCGGATATAAAACCCTGCAGCCATTCAATATCGGCCACGGCCGCCTTGTCGTAGCGGAAGTCATCGGTGTGCGGGTAAGGTTGCAGCATGATAGTTTCGGCCTGTTTGCCCGCCAGCGGTGCTACGGTTTGCCAGATTTCTTCGGTAATAAAAGGAATAATGGGATGCGCCATGCGCAGCGCGGCTTCCAATACAGTCACCAGCGTATGGCGCGTGGCGCGCAGCTCGGCTTCCGAGGCCTCGGCATTGTTCAGCGTGGTTTTGCTCAGCTCAACATACCAGTCACAATATTCATTCCAGATAAACTCATAAATGGTTTGCGCGATCTGGTCGAAGCGATAGGTTTCTGCGGCCTTCTGGATTTCCCCGGTAGCGGCTGCCAGGCGTGAAATAATCCAGTGATCAGCAGCACTGAGTGCCAGTTCCCCGCCCTGCTGGGCGCAATCCTGTTGCTCGGTATTCATCAGCACAAAGCGCGAGGCATTCCACAATTTATTGCAAAAATTGCGATAGCCGGTGATACGCTCCAGGGTCAGTTTAATATCACGTCCGGTGGAAGCCATGGCGGCGAAAGTAAAGCGCAGCGCGTCTACGCCAAAGCAGGGAATGCCTTGCGGAAAAGCCTTGCGGGTCATGGCCTCGGAACGCTCGGCCAGATGCTCCTGCATCATGCCACTGGTGCGTTTCTTTACCAGGCCTTCCAGATCAATACCATCAATCATATCCAGCGGGTCCAGCACATTGCCCTTGGATTTGGACATTTTCTGGCCTTCGGCATCGCGTACCAAACCGTGAATATAAACCTCGCGGAAGGGCACATCACCCATGAACTTCAGCCCCATCATAATCATGCGAGCTACCCAGAAAAAGATAATATCGAAGCCGGTTACCAGCACATTGGTCGGGTAGAAATCTTGCAGACGTGGTGTTTTTTCCGGCCAGCCAAGGGTGGAGAAAGGCCACAGCGCGGATGAAAACCAGGTATCCAGTACGTCTTCATCCTGTACCAGTCGATAATCATCACTCAGATCATGTTTTTCACGAATTTCAGCTTCCGAACGTCCCACATAAACACTGCCCTTGCCGTCGTACCACGCAGGAATGCGGTGTCCCCACCAGATCTGGCGCGAAATACACCAGTCTTCAATATTGTTCATCCATTCGAAGTAAGTGTTCTTCCAGTTATCGGGGACAAAACGAATATCACCCTCTTCCACCGCTTTGATGGCCGGTTCCGCCAGGGACGCGGTATGCACATACCATTGATCGGTCAAAAAAGGCTCAATGATGCTGTTGCTGCGATCACCACGCGGCACCATGAGCTTGTGATCTTCAATTTTTTCCATCAGACCCCGAGCATCCAGATCGGCAATAATCTGCTTGCGCGCCTGCATACGGTCCATGCCGATGTAGGCAGCCGGTATCAGCTGACCTTCATCCGCCGCATTGTCACGAATACGCGCTTCGGCAGTAAAAATATTGATCAGGCCGCCATGCGGCTGCTCCTGCACCGAACTTTTATCCCGATGCCGCTGCCATACCTCGTAATCGTTGAAATCATGGGCCGGAGTGATCTTGACACAGCCGGTTCCGAATTCGGCATCCACATGTTCATCGGCAATGATGGGAATGCGCCGATCGGTCAGGGGTAAATCAACAAATTCACCCAGCAAATGACGATAACGTTCATCATCGGGATGAATCGCCACCGCGAAATCGCCCAGCATGGTTTCCGGCCGGGTGGTCGCCACAATCATATGGCCCTTGCCGTTGCTCAATGGATAACGCATGTGCCACAAATGGCCGTTTTCCTCTTCCGACAACACTTCCAGATCAGAAACAGCCGTCAGCAATACCGGATCCCAGTTCACCAGACGCTTGCCGCGATAGATCAGGCCTTCTTCATAAAGACGCACAAAAACTTCTTTGACCGCGGCAGACAGGCCTTCTTCCATAGTGAAACGTTCGCTGGACCAGTCCAGCGAAGCGCCCATGCGGCGCAGCTGGCGGGTAATGGTATCGCCCGATTCATTCTTCCATTTCCAGATACGCTCGATGAAGGGTTCACGCCCGTAGTCATAACGGGTTTTACCTTCCGCATTGATGAGACGTTCAACCACCATCTGGGTGGCAATACCGGCATGATCGGTACCAATCTGCCACAAGGTTTTCTCGCCCTGCATACGGTGATAGCGCGTCAGAGCATCCATCAGCGTGTCCTGGAACGCATGCCCCATGTGCAGACTGCCGGTTACATTCGGCGGCGGAATCATAATGCAGTAAGACTTGTCGCCTTCTTCGGCGGGCTGGAAGTAACCGCGTTCTTCCCAGGTGGCGTACCAGCGTTTTTCTATATCGGCAGGAGAGTAAGTCTTGTCCATAAGTTATGTATTCAGATAGCAAAGTAAGAGTAAGCCGCCCATTATAACGGCTACAATGCTGATGCGGTAAAATTTTGCTTGCCAAAGGCCAAACATATGGATAGTATGCGCACCACTGATGCGGGGTGGAGCAGTCTGGTAGCTCGTCGGGCTCATAACCCGAAGGTCGTTGGTTCAAATCCAGCCCCCGCTACCAACTTTAATCAATAAAACTCAATGACTTAGCGGTGATTGGGTTTTTTTGTGTCTGGTCGAAAATTACCCCGGGCCCAAACCGGGACAGCTTAGAAAATGCTGATTTCCCGAAGTAACGTATTTTGACCTTCGGTCTACTATCAATATCGTTACCGCAACCTATGCAAGTGTCCTCTACATAACTGGATGGCAGTGATTCAGTATCCCGATCACTACCCCCATATGGCTGCAACCAAACAGCCAGGACCAAGAAGTCTTGCTGAAACCTTGTCCATCACATTGGCTCAATAACTACCTGCCGGCATCTACGCCAACAATCCTTAGCAGCATGACGCACGCTTTGTCAGTTCGCTGGGCGAACCAGAGGAACACCTGGCTTTATTTTTTAGCGGATTTTTTCTCAACTTTATTTTCACTTAAATAAGCTTCCAATGCGTAGCGCATGACATCGGAACGGGTTGGAATAATTCCAAGTTCCGGCTGTAAGGTAATACGTTTCTGATCTAACTGCTCAATCAACTCTTGAGAGAGCCGTACATTGATCTGTGTTCTTGCGCCTGACATCGTGCAACTTTTCCCTATTAAAGACTCAAACCTATCTTAGCACGTCTATGTGATAGACAAAAAATCCTTGACAAAAGTGTCTAGCCGTCTATCATATGTCTAACTGATAGACAAAATGTAATTATGACGTTAAAAGAGAAAGGCAACCTGTGTCCACAGTCAAAATTATGAGATTGCATGTTTGAAATTGCTTTCTCCTAGAAGTAAAGGCGGGATTGTCTCGCCAACAGGCCAAAGCTCTGAATTACGGCCTGAAACATACCGTTCAATATTGAGGTAATCATTATGTGTATTTATTTAACTACGGATGAACTGTCCGAGAAGATCAAGTACGACCCACGCACCATCCGAGAACGTTTGAAAGACAGCGTACTGCTGGAAGGAGTGCATTACATCCGGCCTTTCGGTGGCCGCAAGATTCTCTATATCTGGGAACAAATTGAGGAAGATATGGGTAAATTCTCTATCGCAGGCAGTTATACGGTGCCTATGGCCAATGGAGGAATCTGCCATGGTTAATGTACGATTCAGAAAAGATACACAGAGATTGTTTTTTGACTTTTACCATGAAGGACGCCGTTGCCGAGAGTACACAGATCTTTCAGATTGCAAGAGCAATCGCCAAAAAATGGAGCGTATCGCCAAACGCATGCTCAAGGAAAAGGTAAAAGGCACATTCGTCTACAGCCACTACTTCCCCAACAGCAAAAACCTGAAGCACTTCGAGCCTCAGGAAGCGGTGACTTTAGCAGTGGCGCCAGTACCACCCGTGGTTGGTGTGATTCCGCTGCAGGCAGGCTTCAACGATGCGCATGTGCCCTCTTTTCATGAGTTTGCCGATCTCTGGATCAGTGAAAATGAAATCAGCTGGCGGCGCAGTCATCGGCGTACGGTGCTGGGGATTATCGAGGGTCACCTGAAGCCGGCATTCGGTGATCAAAAAGTCAGCCGCATCACCAAGGCGGAGATTCTTGCCTTTCGTTCCGAACTCGCCAAAGTCCCCGGACGAAAGAATAAAGGATTATCACCTAAGCGCATTAACTCCATTCTGGCGCCATTGCGTCAGATCCTCAATGAAGCCGCTGACCGGTATGAATTTAACACGCCGTATCGGAATATCAAACCCTTGAAGGTGCCCAAAACCCATGTAGAGCCGTTCACTTTGGAAGAAGTGCAGCGGATCATCCAAACCGTGCGCCCGGATTACAAGGCGTATTACACGGTGCGTTTCTTTAGTGGTATGCGTACCGGTGAGATTGATGGGCTGAAGTGGTCGTATGTGGATTTTGAGCGGCGTTTGATTCTGGTGCGGGAGACGGTGGTAGATGGTGTGGAGGATTACACCAAGAATGATGGTTCCCAGCGGGAGATCCAGATGTCGCGGTGGGTGTATGAGGCGTTGCGTGAGCAGGAGAAGGTTTCCCGATGCGTGTCGAAGTTTGTTTTCTGTACTCGTACTGGGGCGCATCTGGAGCACAACAATGTGACCAAGCGGGTCTGGTATCCCCTGTTGGCTTATCTGGGTCTGGAAAAAAGGCGGCCTTATCAAACCCGTCATACGGCGGCTACGCTGTGGTTGGCTTCGGGTGAGGCGCCGGAGTGGATTGCGCGGCAGATGGGGCATAGCAGTACGGAGATGCTGTTTCGGGTGTATTCCCGTTTTGTGCCGAATCTGACGCGCCAGGATGGTTCGGCTTTTGAGCGTTTGCTGGTGGCTAATTTTGACAGCAATCTGCAAACAGAGGAGAAATCTCATGGATAACCTTCCTCTTGCAAGGCCGATCAATGCGTATACCCGTTCCTTTGTTGAGGATACTGCGGCCATTCTGATCAAAACCTATCAATTACATTCTGATTATGACTGGCTGATCCCGCTGTTTGCTGATTCGGACGAGTCGCTGGCAGACATCATTCAGAACTGGATTTATCGTTATATTCGTGAGGTTTCTCCGGCTATGGCGGAATCCCAGTTTCAGTTGTTGTTGCTGGAATTTGAGTCGTTGTATTTCAATCGGGTGAATTCGTCATGTCGGATCTGAGTCGTTTGCCCCATACCCAGACTTATCAGGTGCTTCATCCTGCGCGAAAAACGTCCCGTCTGGGAAAGGATTATCTGGCTTTCCGGATCAGTGATGGTGAGCACTGTTTTCGTGCGCAGGCCTGGGTCGGTGAATATGTGGGTCCTGAGCAGTTGCTGCATGGACAGCAGGTTCACATCCGGGGTCAGTGGGTGAGCTTCCATCATCGCCCTATCCTGCGCTGTCGTTCGATTGCGCCGACGCAGGCGGCTCCTCTGGCACTGGAAAAGGCGAGAACCCGTATCCGGGCGATGCTGTTGAGACTGTCCCACCCCTGGCTCCAACAGTTTGTGGCAAATGTCTTTGCTGATGCGGAGGTGCTGCAAAGTTTTTTGAGTATTCCGGCCAGTCGGCATCATCATCATGCGTATCCCGGCGGGCTGTTTATTCACAGTGTGGATGCGGCCTGGAAGGTGTTCAGGAATCCGGCGCTGACGGAATCTGAAAAGCCGGTTGCGGTGGTGGCGGCTTTGTTGCATGACATCGGTAAAGTGTCCACACATACCCGGTCCGGGGAGTACACGGCGACCGGTTATTATGTGGATCATGAGGCTCTGACCTTGACGGTTCTTGATGAGGCCCTTGGCCGGTTGGATGAGCAGGATCCGCGTACCGCTTTGCTTCTCCGTCACCATCTGACCTGGAGCCCCCGAAAACAGCCCATCCCCCGCGCTATCGGTGCGGCCTGGGTGCGCACGGCAGATCAGGCCAGTGCGGCCGGGGAAATGCGCAGGCTTTTTTAGTAAATGGGACGGTGAACCGGTAAGGCTCTGAGGTCATGCCGGATCCGCCTTTTTCAAAATGACCTTCGGGCGAACGTGAGGGGCTGTTTTTTTGTGTTTTTTGTATAAAAAGACCGGTAAATCCTCAAAATCAGGGGGTTTTTGGGCTTTTTTCGTGTTTTTTGATTTTTGCTGGCCCTTCTTGTGCCCTTATCCCACTTTTCCTGGTTCGTTGTCAGCCAGGTGAATAGTAGTGTGGTGTATTTCGGTGATTAGCTGTGGCTTATCACTTATCATCATCCAGCGCGCTATTATCCACCGCCAGTTTCAAACGGCCCTTGGGTTCTGCTTCATCACAGCGTTCCGCAAGGGCATCGAATTCATCCTGCATGGATGGAAAACCTTCTCTGGCTGCCTTTCCGAAGGCCTCATTAATATCCGTTTCCAGATTCTGATGCAATTGCTCGCCGTTGCCTTTAATGATTTTCATGGTTGCTTCCTGTTGTTGAGGTTCTACAACTACCTTACCGCAGGTTTGCTCAAGTGCAAGCCCCCGGCCTGTCTGATAGGACGAATGCCAGGGGCGCTGTGTTATACTGAACCCGGTAAACAGCCCAGCTATCGGCACAAAATGAAGCATTAACTGTCCTGCGGTTTCGACCTCGGGATGATCCTAATGGCCTCTGGCTTGTTAGGATTCCTCGATAACCAGCAAAAAACCGGATCTATCAGCTTGGGTTTGATTTTCTGGCTAATATCGTTAAGGAGACGAAAATGAGTGATCAAACTATGTTGTTTGTACTTGCTATAACAGTAGCGATCATAGGTTGGGGCGCTTACCAGGGCGAAAAAGATCGAAGATCGGTCAAAAAAGATGAATCAAACTCGTGCAAAGACGAGGCTCACCCACACAATCCGTGATTTAACCCCCCGGCTTTGGCCGGGGTTTCAATCTACCCAGTTTTCCAGCCGCAGACCATCAACACGCTCAAACTCTCGTAAGTTATTGCTGACCAGAATCAAGCCTCGCGCCCTTGCCTGCCCGGCTATCATCATATCGTAGGGGCCAATCGGTGTGCCGCGCTGTTTCAGTTCAGCTCTAATTTGCCCAAAGTGATCCGTATCCTGCATCTCCAGCGGTAGCACTTCCATGCGAGCCGCCATACCTTCTATCACGGCTCGGTTTTGCTCCGGCTGTGACGAGTGTTCGACACCATAGACCAGCTCACCCCAGGTCACAGCCGATATGCACATCTGCCCGATATGACGATTGAAGGCTTCACGCACCTTTGCCGGGCGATTCTTGATGGTATAAATAACGATATGGGTGTCCAGCAGGTATTTCAGCATCAAAAGTTCTCTCGATACTGATCATCGGGCTGCTCTCTATCAAGCATAAAGTCACTGCTAACACGGGCTTCATCAAACCAGTCATCCCCGAGTGTCTCGGCAGGGGTAATGATGCGCCTGTTGCCAATGGCAACAATATCGACTTCCTTAACCGATTCAGGTAACGCTACTTTTTTAGGCAAGCGAACCGCCTGACTTCGATTGCTTTTAAAAAGCTTAGTATGCGCTGTAGCCATCGTGTGCCTCTGAATTCAATCGGGATAATATTGAAAATTATAACATATAAAGTATATCCCATAGGAATATACAAAAAATCTTCTGTCAAGCCAGATGCAGCGTTCCATACTCTGCTTTGACTGCTGGATACATTCAAAACCCTACGGGAGAAATCTTCCTGTAGGGGCGGTTTCTCCCTTTTTTTGGAGAAACCATGAAGAATCATTTTCTCTCGACCATAAAAATAATCGGGATGTAGTGGTCAGAAAAGGCCGATCCCGGTAGGTGTCAACATACTTTTCGCCTAAATGCTTCATTTAAGCAGCAAGTTTCATGTCAGCCCCTTGCTGGTTTTCATTGACAGG
>JAHXHF010000228.1 GCA_025656895.1 gamma proteobacterium symbiont of Bathyaustriella thionipta | reverse complement strand
AGTTGCGCAATTAAAAAAGTAAAAATAACGCTAAAATCGTGTCAAGCACTTTTTTGTGTTATTTTCGCTGAGTAGTTACGTTTCATTTAATCATTATTTTTATCGGGATTTGATACGATTCCTGCGTAACTGGAATACTGACTCCCCCGTGTGGACGGTCTTTGTAGAGGTTTTGCACAAATTACAGCAAGATCCTGCCTGTGCTCTCCCTACTGATAGGCTCAATAGCATCCTGCAAGCCGAGGATACATAAGCAGGGTCTGAAAATAGTGAAACTTTCCCGCTTTGGTCGCTCAATTCACCTGGCTGGTGTATTCTTTGTTGCCAGTCTCCTGGCTACACTGGAACATTTTTATGCGGCTTAGCTACTCTCTGCGTTTCCACAATCACAAGCAACATTTAATTGATGTTTGTTTGTGTATACATTCATCGGTGCAGGCCGGCTTAACACTTACTATGCCTGCCTGGATTCCGGGCAGCTATATGATTCGTGATTATGCCCGTCATATTGTGTCTATTCGTGCCGAAGCACAGGGGCGATCTGTAACACTGAAAAAACTGGATAAACAAAGCTGGCAGCTTCAGTCCGTTAGCCGTGATTTGAGCGTACATTATCAGGTTTACGCCTATGACCTTTCGGTGCGTGGCGCACATGTTGATGATGAGCATATCTATTTCAATGGTGCTGCGGTGTTTTTGCAGGTTCAGGAAATGGAACATCAACCATGCAGCATCATCCTGGACAAGCAATCCATACCTGATGATTGGCAAATCACCAGTTCATTTCAACAGCAGGCCACTGGCAAACCTGAGCAAATACTTTTTCAGGCAGATCATTATGATGATCTGATTGATCATCCGGTAGAAATCGGTACTCAGGAAACTCATGCATTCAAGGTACTGGATGTACCGCACAGCATCAGTTTCACCGGTTATCATCAGGCAGATACAGGCCGCATCATGCAGGATCTTGAGCGTATCTGTCGCCAACAGTCACGACATTTTTCTGATGATCTTCCTGTTGACCGCTATTGTTTCTTAACCATGTTGACGGGGGATGGTTATGGTGGTCTGGAGCATCGATACAGCAGCAGTTTAATGTGTGCCCGCCAGGACCTGATCGCTAAACATCAAACTACTGTGGATAAGGGCTATATCAAATTTCTCGGGCTTTGCAGTCACGAATATTTTCATCTCTGGAATGTGCGACGCATACGTCCACAGGTATTTGTGAATGGAAATCTCAATCACGAAGTACATACTGAACTGCTGTGGTGGTTTGAAGGTGTGACATCCTATTATGATGATCTGGCACTGGTTCGCAGTGGTGTTATCAGTGAAGCCGATTATCTGAATTTACTGGCGCACAACATGAGTCGTTTGCAGCGTGTTCCCGGGCGCTGTCGGCAAACCCTGGCTGAATCCAGTTTTGATGCCTGGACACGTTTTTATAAACAGGATGAGAACGCAGCCAATGCCATTGTCAGTTATTATCTGAAAGGCGCCCTGGTTGCTCTGGCTCTGGATTTAACCATTCGCAATAAAACAAGCAGTCGCCAGTCGCTGGATGATCTTCTGCAAGCCGTATGGCAACGCTTTGGTAAAACGCAAACGGGCGTTCCGGAACGGGGCATTGAACAACTGGCGGCAGAAGTAATTGATGCAGACTTACAGGACTTTTTTGCAAAAGCGCTTTATTCAACCGAAGAAATTCATTTTGAATCCTTGCTTGAGCCGCTTGGCTTGTTGCTGCAATACCGGCAGGCAAGGGATGATGAGGATCTGGGCGGCTTTCTGGAACAGGTGCCTGTTGAAAGCAGTCCCCGGCTGTACACCGGCATACAGTTTTCCAGCAACGCATGCGGAATGCTGTGCCGCAGTATAATCAATGATAGTCCAGCCGAGCGAGCCGGAGTGGCCCCGGGTGACCGTCTGCTGGCTGTTAATTCAATAGAAGCCAGCAGCGGGGTCATGCAATTCATGCTAAAAAATGCCAGCAGCGGTGATGAAATGATACTGCATCTATTTCGTGCTGATGTTCTGCTTCAGCGTAGCCTGATATTAAAACCTGCACCTGAAGACTGTGCGGATTTAACCCTCCATCCTTCGGCCCGTTCGGCACAGGTACAAGCCAGAAAAGCCTGGCTATCCGGTTACTAGGAGATGCTGGCAGCTAACAAAATTGCCTTGTTGCAGCAGCTGGCTACCGGCGGATTCTGTTCCGGTGAAAGGCTCGCACAGCAACTGAAGATCAGTCGCAGCAGTGTGTGGAAACATATTCAGCAGTTACAGCAGCAAACAGGTCTACGGATTGATGCAGTCAGAGGCCGTGGTTATCGCTTATCGCGGCCGCTTGAATTGCTGGACAATCAACGCATAAAGTCTGCTATCGAACAATCCCGCTCCTTGCAGATCGAGATTTTTCATCAGCTGGATTCGACCAATCACTATCTTATGCGCCATTCCGCCGCAGGGCTACAGAATGATGCGCTATGCCTTACTGAACAACAACTGGCAGGCCGTGGGCGCAGAGGTCGTTCATGGTGCTCGCCTTTCGGTACGAATATCTATCTTTCATATCTACATCATTTTCATCGACCTCCGGCCGCCATGTCGGGCTTTAGTCTGGTTGCCGCACTGTCGGTTTATCATGCACTTGAAACATTGGGAGTTCAGGGCATCAGCCTGAAATGGCCGAATGATATAATGACTGATCGTGGCAAACTGGCAGGTGTATTACTGGAAATGACCGCTGAACCGGATGGTCCTTGCTCGGTGGTTACCGGTATTGGTTTAAACACCCGTTTGCCGGATGAAATTGCACAAACGATTGATCAGCCCTGGGATGACCTGCATAAACATTGCCGCCAGGCTGCACCCGGGCGCAATGCACTGGTTATTGCCATTGTGAATGCTTTGCGAGATGCCGCGCAAACTTACGATCAATACGGGCTGGAGCAGTTCCGTCAGCAATGGCTGGCGCATGACCGTTATCATCAGAAACGGGTTACTGTGACCACAGCGGCCGGCGTACTATCTGGTCAGCATTCAGGGGTGTCGCCGCAAGGTGGTTTGTTGCTGGCAACTGACAAGGGTGTTCAGGAAATGCACGGAGGAGAAGTCAGCCTGCGTGCGGCTTCCTGATACGAATGAATATATGTTATTAATTGATATAGGCAATACCCGCATCAAGTGGCGAATGCTGAAACATGACAGTGTGATTGCCGCGGGCGATGGATTAACTCACCTGGGTATAGAGGCCATCGCTGAAAACAGCTGGCAGTCATTCAGCCCGTCGCGCGTCTGGGTATCGAATGTGGTAGGCTCGGAAGTTGCACAGATCCTGCAAGAATGGGTGGCCAGGCAGTGGCAATTAGCGGTTGATTTTGCGCAAACCCAAGCGGAAGCATTTGGCGTAAGCTGTGCCTATTCGCAGCCTGAGAATCTGGGAGTGGATCGTTGGCTGGGTCTGATTGCAGCGCATCATTTACTGCATACGAATACCTTGCTGGTGAGTTGTGGCTCGGCATTAACGCTGGACTATCTGCTGGCCGATGGCCGCCATCAGGGGGGGCTGATTGCTCCGGGGGCGCGTATGATGCGTACTAGCTTGCTGAAAAATACTGCTATGGAATGTGAGGCGTTTCCACAAGCACAACTGCAGCCGGCTATGGACACTGCCTCTGCCATACAAAACGGGGTATATTGGACTTCGCTTGCCATGATAGAAACTTTTTTTAAGCATTGCAGCCGGACATCGGCCGCACCTGTGCTGCTGTTCACCGGTGGTGAAGCAGCGCAGCTGATGCGCTTGTCTGCACTGGAAGCACGCTATGAGCCCGGCCTGGTTTTTTCCGGCTTACAGATACTGGCAAACGGAAAAGACTGATGAAATACCTGGTAGCCTTACTGGTATTGACCAATATTATTTTTTTCACATGGTCAAGCCGCACGCAGGATGTAAGCAATGACAAGATTTATAAACCTTTAGCGGGTGTCCCACAACTACAAACGGTTGCCGAAACTCAATTAAAACCACCGCTTCAGAGTCCGTCATCAACTGCAGAGTCTGCTGTTGTCGAGTCCTTATCTGAGGATGCAGCCAAGACTATTCAGCAGAGTGAAGCATTCGCACAGGAAGAAAAACCCGATGATACGGCCCTAACTCTTTCGGGTTGCGAAATGATCGGTCCATTTAAGCGCCGTAGAGGGGCTACAGAGGCCGCTAATCGCCTGGCAAAGACCGGACTGGCCGGGCAACTGCGACGTATCAGTTATGATGAGGTTGTTGGTTATTGGGTGCTGTTGCCGCCCGCATCCAATCGTGTAAAGGCCAAACAGGATATGCAGATTCTGCGTGATGCAGGTTTCAATGATCTTTGGCTTTTTCGACAGGGGGATTTGTTGAATGCCATTTCTTTAGGCTTATTCACCCATATTGACCGGGCGCAACGCTTACTGGATCAGGTTTCCGCAAAAGTGGATTTGCCGGTTGAGATCAGACAGCGAGTGGTGAAACGCAGCGAATTCTGGGTTGAAATACGCTCTCGGACCGAGTACAAACTGAATGATGAGTTATGGGAATCATTGCAGGTAGAATATGCCGGGCTAAAAAGGCTGGAAAACCAATGCGGCTCTGTGGCAGAGTTAGAAACATTGCGACAAAATTCACAATAAACCGGCCAGTTATACTGGCCTGAAATGAGCAATAAGATGCTCATTCTTTTTATGATTTAATACCAGGGCTTTAGCGCGAGTAACCTTGAATACGGAGTCATGTATGCCAAAATATCGATCAAGTACCAGCACACAGGGACGAAACATGGCCGGTGCGCGTGCTTTGTGGCGCGCCACCGGCATGACCGATAGCGATTTTGACAAGCCGATTATTGCTATTGCCAATTCCTTTACCCAGTTTGTTCCCGGCCATGTGCACTTGAAAGACATGGGGCAACTGGTCGCCAGAGAGATTGAAAAGGCCGGCGCTGTGGCCAAGGAATTCAATACCATCGCGGTGGATGATGGTATCGCCATGGGGCACGGCGGTAT
This sequence comes from gamma proteobacterium symbiont of Bathyaustriella thionipta, assembly GCA_025656895.1. Lineage (GTDB taxonomy): Bacteria > Pseudomonadota > Gammaproteobacteria > Chromatiales > Chromatiaceae > JAHXHF01. The sequence continues at coordinate 5,022 of JAHXHF010000228.1, read as the reverse complement.
GCTTTATTCCCTGCCATCACGCGATATTATTGCCGATTCGGTAGAATATATGGTCAACGCACATTGTGCTGACGCGCTGGTGTGTATCTCCAATTGCGACAAGATCACCCCGGGTATGCTGATGGCGGCCTTGCGGCTGAATATTCCGGTGGTGTTTGTTTCCGGCGGGCCGATGGAATCGGGCAAGACATCCCTGCATGGCAAAGCCATCAAGCTGGACCTGGTGGATGCCATGGTATCGGCGGCTGACCCTTCCGAATCGGACGAAGATGTTGAACAAATCGAGCGTTCCGCCTGCCCGACCTGTGGTTCCTGCTCTGGTATGTTTACCGCCAATTCCATGAACTGCCTGACCGAGGCTTTGGGTTTGTCCCTGCCCGGCAATGGCTCATTGCTGGCGACGCACGCAGATCGAAAAGAATTGTTTCTGCAGGCGGGTCGCCTCATTGTGGAATTGTGTGAACGCTATTATAAACAGGACGATGAAAGCGCTTTGCCGCGAAATATTGCCTCTTTCGCCGCCTTTGAAAATGCTATTAGTCTGGATGTTGCCATGGGTGGTTCCACCAATACCGTGCTGCATCTATTGGCAGCGGCGCATGAAGCAGAAGTGGATTTTGATATGGACGATATAGACCGTATCAGTCGCAAGGTGCCGAATTTGTGCAAAGTGGCTCCGGCAACCCAGCAATATCATATGGAAGATGTACACCGGGCCGGCGGCGTATTGGCAATTCTGGCAGAACTGGATAGAGGGGGCCTGTTAAATACCGCAGTGCCCACCATTCACAGCAGCAGTCTGAAACAGGCATTGCAGCAATGGGATGTGGCACAAAGTAGCCAAAACGAAGCACAGCAGCGCTTTCTGGCCGGGCCGGGCGGGGTTCCTACCCAGCAGGCCTTCAGTCAGAATGTGCGCTGGCCTGATCTGGATCTGGACCGCAGCAACGGCTGTATTCGTGATATTCAACATGCTTACAGCCAGGATGGTGGTCTGGCGGTACTGTATGGCAATATCGCCGAGCAGGGCTGCATTGTAAAAACCGCCGGAGTGGATGATGCCAACCTGACATTCACCGGCCCGGCAAGACTGTTTGAAAGTCAGGATGCGGCAGTCGAAGCCATACTGGGTGATCAAATCAAAGCCGGTCATGTGGTCGTCATTCTTTACGAAGGGCCCAAAGGCGGCCCCGGCATGCAGGAAATGCTGTATCCCACCAGTTATCTGAAATCAAAAGGACTGGGTAAAGCCTGCGCGCTGATTACCGACGGACGTTTTTCCGGCGGTACTTCCGGTTTGTCTATTGGTCATTGTTCGCCGGAAGCGGCCGAAGGCGGCGCGATTGGTTTGCTGCAGGAAGGTGACCGCATCGAAATTGATATTCCCGCGCGCAGCATCCGGGTGGCACTGGATGATGAAGTATTACAACAGCGCCGCAGCGCCATGCATGCCAAAGGCGCGCAGGCCTGGCAGCCTGTTTCCCGTCAACGCCCGGTTTCCAAAGCCTTGCAGGCCTACGCGGCATTAACCACCAGCGCCGCGCGTGGTGCTGTCAGGGATTTGTCGCAGCTAAACAGAAACGCTTATTGCCGGCCAGGGCGTAATGGTGCGGCAGGCTTTTGAGCGTCGCTCAATGGCATCTTATAAGGTTCCCCAGGAATCATTTTTACGCTGAAAGCGTAAATGCGGCAAAATAAGCCCAAGGATAATGCCCAGAGTCAGCACGCCACCACCAATCATGAACCATTTTTGTGTGGTGTTGCGAGCCAGATCATTGTTCTTTTGCTGCAATTCCTGGGTTTGCATGTCCAGTTCCTGCAGCTGGGTACGCAGATTATTGCGCTCTTTCTGAATGCGGACCGCATTTTGTGAGGTATAGCGTAAAGATTCCAGCTCTTTGGCTAACTCATCCCGATCCTGTTTGACAGCCTGATATTGGCTGCTGACATTCTTCAACTCATCACGGGTGCGGCTCAGTTGCGCGCTGAGTGCATCCGGTTCGGCCTGTAATTCATCCAGTTTGGCTTGTGCTGTGGCCAGTTGCTCACGTGCGCTGGGCTCGCTCATCAGTTGCCCTAAGAGCACATAGCCGGTCTTGTCGCCCACTTTAATTTTTGCATAGCCATTTTGTTTGTTACTGGAAATAACCTCTACTTTCTGGCCGCTTTTCAGCATACGAACAATACGGTGCTGACGGCTTTCGCCCGAACGCATGGTAACCTGTAGCTTGTCGGTAACATAGCGGCTTTCAGCGTAAGCGTTGAAAGTGCAGAGCAAGACAAAAATAGTCAAAATGATTTTTTTCATGGATGGTTTCCGCTTTGATTAGAATCCCCCTCGATCCCCCTTTTTCTAAGGGGGAAGTCAAATAGCCAACTGCGGCAGTAAAACTCCCCCTTAGAAAAAGGGCAAGTCAAACCGCCAACCAGGCAGTATAACTCCCCCTTTGGAAAAGGGGGCAGGGGGGATTCATCGAAATAAATAAAAAATAGCTAAATTAACTCAACAGGTATTCTAACAGGGCTTTCTGCGAATGCAGCCGATTCTCAGCCTCTTCCCACACCACACTGTCAGGATGGTCAATGACAGAAGCGCTGACTTCTTCACCACGATGCGCCGGCAGGCAGTGCATAAACAGCGCATCACCGGCAGCTTGAGCCATTAGTTTATCATCGACCTGATAATGGGCAAAAGCCTTTTCACGCAGAGCCTGCTCTTCTTCCTGTCCCATGCTCGCCCAGACATCGGTGACTACCAGGTCAACACCCTCTGCGGCCTGCATGGGGTCGGGGATCATTTCAATTTGCTCGGCGGCCGTTTGCACAATGTCCTGATCCGGTTCATAGCCGGCCGGGCAACTGATGCGCAGTTTGAAATCCATCAGCCGCGCTGCGTTAATATAGGAATGGCACATATTGTTGCCATCACCCAGCCACAACACGGTTTTGCCTTGCACTTCACCCCGATGCTCCGTCCAGGTTTGCAGATCAGCCAGCAATTGCAATGGATGCAGCAGGTCGGTCAGGCCATTGATGACCGGTACCCGGGAATATTCGGCAAAGGTTTGCAACGCGCTTTGCTCAAAGGTGCGGATCATGATGGCATCCACCATGCGGGATAAAACCCGGGCACTGTCCTCTATCGGCTCACCGCGTCCCAGCTGGGTGTCACGCGGAGACAAAAAGATGGCATGGCCACCAGCTTGCGCCATACCCGTTTCAAAAGAAACCCGTGTGCGGGTAGATGACTTGTCAAAAATCATGGCCAGCGTCTTGCCCCTGGCAAATAAATTCGGCTCACCTGCATAGTGCTGGCGTTTCAGCTCGATGGCGCGTGCAATTAGAGCGCGCAATTCATCGGCAGTAAGATCATTGAGGCTGAGAAAATGACGTGTTTTCGCTGGCATAGGTTTGGCTCGGCTAATCAGGCAAGAAAATTTTTGATCAGGACAGACAGTTTTTCGACCAGTAAGTCCATCTCTTCCAATGACAATATAAGCGGCGGCAGCAAACGCACAACCCGTGCGGCGGTGACGTTAATCAACAGGCCGTCCTGCAGGGCATCGGCCACCAGTTCAGGAGCAGGACGATCCAGCTCTATGCCCAGCATCATCCCCTGACCGCGTATCTCGACAATGCCATCCACATGAGCCAGTGAACGGCTCAGTTTTTCCAGCAGTTGTTCGCCGCTGGTTTTGGCCTGTTCCACAATATTGTCCTGCTCAAATACATCCAGTACTGCCAGGGCGGCCGCACAGGCCAGCGGATTGCCGCCAAAGGTAGAGCCGTGTGTGCCGGGTGACAACACATCGGCTGCTTTGCCGCTGGCCAGACAGGCGCCAATCGGCACGCCATTACCCAGTGCTTTTGCCAAAGTCATCACATCTGGACGAATACCGTTATGTTGATGCGCAAACCATTGTCCGGTGCGCCCCATACCGGTCTGTATCTCATCCAGCATCAACAGCCAGTCGTGCTGATCACAGAGTGCGCGCAGACGGTTCAGGTAATCGGGCGCGGGTATGTTGACCCCGCCTTCACCCTGAATCGGCTCCACCAGAATGGCAACAATGGAATTGTCTTCGGCTGCCAGCGCTTCAACCGCCGCTACATCATTATAATCCACAGGAATAAAGCCCGAAACCAGCGGCTCAAAACCGGCCTGAACCGCAGGATTGCCGCTAGCCGAAAGGGTTGCCAAAGTACGGCCGTGAAAGCTGTTGCGCATTACAATAATAGTGGGGTTCTTTATGTGTCGCTGAGTTCCGTACAAACGGGCCAGTTTAATCGCGGCCTCGTTAGCCTCAGCCCCCGAATTGCCAAAAAAGACCCGCTCCATATCAGCCAAACGGCATAAACGATCGCCCAACTGCTGCTGAAGCCCAATCTGATAAAGATTAGAGGTATGAACCAGAAGCCCCGCCTGCTCACACAAAGCTTTGGCAACCGCAGGATGCGCATGCCCCAGACTGCAAACCGCAATACCGGAAAGTGCATCCAGATAGTTATGCCCGTTTTCGTCAGTCAGCCAGCAGCCAGACCCATGACTGAAAGTCACCGGAAGGCGCTTGTAGGTGTGCATCAAGCTGTCAGACATGTTGTATATAATCAGGTTGTTTAGTCATCAAAAAACCAAAACCCGAATGGCATAATGACCATCCAACCAGCGGACGGGCATCACATTCGGGTTTTTACTAAGTAATAACTTACCGTAGTGGCTGCCGGATGGCAAATAGGATTGTGCGAATGACTGCTATTTGTGAAATGTTATAGCTATTAACCAGGCAATCAAATACCAAACATAAGTCTGATAATGATCATAATTGCATGAAATTAATGCCTTTTTGTTCTATATAGAGCCGAATTGCCCTCTATTTTGGTGATTTCCCCTTTTTCTTAATATTGTAGACACCTGAATTCGTTTTCAACGAAATGTAAAGTGGACCCCTGAGTCAAGACAAAATATCCGTTAATTTAAGTTGCACACATCGTTTCACTTGCAGCAGGACGGCGCTGCCCCGT
>JAHXHF010000239.1 GCA_025656895.1 gamma proteobacterium symbiont of Bathyaustriella thionipta | reverse complement strand
CGCTAGAAAAGGTCGAGGCATTGCTTCCCTGGAACATGAAGGAAGCATTATTCTGAAATGGGGTTAAGAGGGCTGATTCTTTGGCGCTTACAGTTAAGAGAAGCTGCCCACAAAATGCATGGCTCGGCCATTTATTGCGGCCTTATGAGTCTGGCCGAATGCAGTGCCCGACTGGAACAGTGTGCCCTGAAAGAGGAAGCGGTTGAAATACAAAAAACCTGTAGCGAACTGGAACATCTGGTTAGCAATCTTCTGGCACAACCATCGGCTTAATTTGCGCTACAGCCGGAAACAGTCAACAGCTGTTTCATTTCAGACACCGCTGCAGGCAAACCTGTGAAGATTGCACGTGCAATAATCGCATGTCCGATATTCAGTTCACGAACACCCGGAATAGCCGCTATCGTACGGACATTGTGATAATCCAGCCCATGTCCGGCATTAACCTGCAGGCCCACATTCCGTCCATGCGCAACCGCCTGCTGAATCTCTGACAGGCGCGCCTGACGCTGTGACGGACTGTCGGCATCGGCAAAATGCCCGGTATGAATTTCAACTACCGGCACATTAATTTCTGCCGCCGCATCCAGCTGACGCGGATTCGCATCAATAAATAATGAAACCCGAATACCGGCTTCGGCCAGAGCCGCGCAATAATCACGCAAGGGTGCTTTGGCGGCCACCACGTCCAGGCCACCTTCGGTGGTTAATTCTTCACGTTTTTCGGGTACCAGACAACAATCAGCCGGCTGGATGCGTTGCGCGATGTTCAACATCTCTGGCGTGGCGGCCATTTCCAGATTCATGCGTGTTTGCAATATAGCCGCTAACATTTCCACATCCCGATCCTGAATATGGCGACGGTCTTCGCGTAAATGCAGCGTGATAGCATCGGCACCGTGCTGTTCAGCCAGCAAGGCTGCTTGAATGACTTCCGGGTATAAAGTCCCTCTGGCCTGTCGAATGGTGGCAACATGATCAATATTGACGCCTAGCAGCAGTGCTTGTTTCATGGCTATTCTCCCAATGACTTTTGCATAAAAAGCTCACGGCTTTTAAGCGGACGCGAGCCCAGATAACTGGATAATAAAAAACGCATAAGCTGACGGGCTTCGCGCATGGATTCTGCATTACTGAATTGCTCGCTGTGTAAATCCAGCAGCGTTTGGCCTTGCACTCTCATGACAACCGACTGAGTGGCATCGCAGGCTATCGGCCCCAGCTCAGGCTGATAGTCATAGCTTGCATGGGCTTCCAGCGGCTGCTGTGAATCGGCGGCATGGGTTAACAGCAAACCATAGCCCAGACATTGCAATAACTGTTTTTCAAAAATCCGTAATATGCACTGTAATTCAATATTTTTGTGTGCCAACTGCATTACGGTGCGTGCATAAGCCTGAAACAGTTCGGGCTGGGCCTGCTCCCGTGCAGTCAGACGTTGTATCAATTCGTTAATATAAAAGCCGCAGTACAAGGCATCCGCCTTGAGCACACAAGGCTCTGCAACAGTCTCCCATGAACGCAGACTCTTTATTTCACCACGACCGCTCCACTGCACCTGACAAAATTGAAACGGCAGCCAGGATTGCCGGCCACGTGTGGTTGCACTTCTGCCACCGCGCGCCATCACCGGCAGGCGCCCGTGGCTTTCGCTGAACAGCTCCAGAATCAGACTGCTGTTGGAATAGGCGCGTCTATGAATGATATACGCGGCGGTCACGGCTTATTTATTCAGAATATCCCAAACGATGAATGGCCGCCGCGTCACTCGCCCAGCTATCAGACACCTTGATCCAGAGTCTGAGATAGACCTTTGTTTGCAGAAAATCTTGCAAAGACAAACGCGCCTCGGTAGATGTAGCCTTTAATGCCTGCCCGCCTTTACCGATAATGATGCCTTTCTGCCCCTCACGCTCAACCCATACAGTAGCTTCAATACGGGTGATGCCTGGCTGCTCATCAAAGTTCTGCACCTCTACACTGACCGAGTAAGGTATTTCTTTGTTATAGCGCAACATCAGTTGTTCACGAATCAATTCGGCGGCAAAAAAACGCATCGGCTTATCGGTAATCTGGTCCGCATCGTACAGCATGGGCCGATCAGGCATCTGCGCAAAAACTTTTTCTTCCAGTAAAGATAAATTACTGCCATCTTTAGCACTGACAGGAATTATTTCCAGAAACCGGGCCTTATCGGCTATGGACTGCATAAAAGGCAACAGGTCTTCTTTACGCTTAAGTTGATCCACCTTGTTGATAACCAGCACGATCGCTGCAGAATGTTGACTGAGTGCCTGCAAAACCAGTTCATCATCCTCCTGCCAGCGATTGGCTTCAATCACAAAAATGAGTAAATCAACACCGTCCAGTATGGCTCTGGCGGAACGGTTTAAATAGCGATTCAGGGCTTTTTTCTGTTCACCATGAATGCCCGGTGTGTCGACAAAAATAATCTGGCCTTCGGCGCTGGTTTTGATACCGAGAAGATTGTGACGGGTCGTTTGCGGCCGGCGTGTGGTGATGGCCAGCTTTTGCCCGACCAAGCGGTTTAGCAGAGTGGATTTACCCACATTGGGACGCCCCACAATACCAACATAGCCACAGCGAGAAGCGGATTCATTCATTTTGATAATTTATCCAGCATGATGGAAGCCGCCTGCTGCTCGGCCTTACGGCGACTGCCACCTTGTCCCTGAGTCTGTAAGCGGGGTTGCTCAATGCTACAAAGCACAAAAAACTGCTGCTCATGTTGTTCACCCTTGACGTGCTCAACCAGATAAGCGGGTAATGGGCGGTTTTTAGACTGCAAAAACTCCTGCAGGCGTGTTTTCGGATCTTTTGCCTGAGCCGCTGCGTCCAGATCCTGCAGTCTGGAGTGAAAAAGACGATGCACCAGTGCCAAAGCCTCGGCAAAACCACCGTCCAGATACACTCCTCCGAGCAGGGATTCCATGACATCCGCCAGAATCGAGCCACGCTGCTGCCCGCCGCTGCGCATTTCACCTTCACCGAGACGCAAAAACGGCCCTATGTTCAACTCATGTCCCAGTTCCGCCAGTGTTTCCTTGCGAACCAGGGAAGCCCGCAGACGACTCAGTTGACCTTCATCTGCATCGGGAAAGCGTTCATACAAAGCGGCTCCAATCACCAGGCCAAGTACTGCGTCACCCAGGAACTCCAGACGTTCATAATTTTCACCGGCATAACTGCGATGAGTCAGTGCCCGTGTCAGATATTGCGAATCTTTGAAACGATAGCCCAGTAAACGTTCCAATTGAGCCCTTGCATCGATCAACGCGGTATATTGACCTGATAACTGAACGACAGAATAATATCAATATTACCGACAATGTGTTCACGATTTTCATAGGTAATATCCACCAGCGTGCCGGCACGACTTTTTTCAATATGCAGATCTTTTTTCAGATCCACGCCAGTCACATACCCTGCCCGGAATTTGCGGGACAGTTTATCCCGAATGGCTCTTTTGGAAGCACCACGCATGCTTGGATCATTCACCAGTGACTGAAGCGATGACTCAACTGAATAAGCGGTTATGTATTTAGGCAGTATCGTCATCACTAACAAGGCAGCGCTAATGATCAATATGATGATAATCAGCCAGCCAATACCGGTCATGCCCGACTGGCGCTTAGGACAAAGCATATTCTTCATGGATAGACTCCCATTAAAATCAAAAGTAAAGATAGAACGTCTGAATTGTTACAATTATTCTAGTACTGTTCCCAGTCTAGACCAATCCACCGGAAAACCCGGCTTGGCACCATCCCAGTTCATCCAGATAGCAAAGGCCTTGCCTACCAGATTGTCTTCCGGAACAAAGCCCCAGCAGCGGCTGTCAGAGCTGCCATCCCGATTATCCCCCATGGCAAAATAATAACCATCTGGAATTACAATGGTTCTGTTTCTGAGTTGACCACAGCCAGGTCCAAAATCATCACTCATCGGATTGATCAGCACATCATGGGTTTTATAGCCACCCTGCTCCAGCTGCAGATGTTCCTCGAAAAGGCCAAAACCATCATATCGGGATCCGCCACCCACCGCATCGTACTTGCCAATAAAGGTTTTAGCCTGCGGCTTACCATTAACATACAGTGTCTTGTTTTGATAGGCGATACGATCACCCGGTACTCCGACAAGACGTTTTATGTAGTCGATTGACGGGTTATGCGGGTAACGAAACACAAAAATATCACCACGCTGAGGATCACCCACATCAATGATTTTTTTGTTGATTACCGGCAAACGTATACCGTAGGCAAATTTATTCACCAGAATAAAATCCCCCACCAGCAGGGTAGGCATCATGGAGCTGGAAGGAATCTTGAAGGGCTCTACCAGAAAAGAGCGCAGCAGCAATACAGCCAGAATCACGGGAAAAAAAGACTTGCCATACTCAACCAGCAAGGGTTCTTTCAGTGCCGCCCGCTGTGCCTGGCTGTCTTTTTCCAGATGAGCAGCCTTTTGCAGGCGATTTTTTTTAAGAAAAAGAACATCATACAGCCACAGCGCACCGGTCACTGCAGTAAGAATCACCAGGATGAGAGGGAAATTAAAATCCATTTCTAAACCTTCATAATATTAATAAACTGTCGCTTCAACATAAAACCCTGCCTGTCTGCGGCTAAAGCTGTTTCAGTTATCCTTGGCCACACGCAGTACAGCCAGAAAAGCTTCCTGTGGAATTTCCACACGGCCGATCTGTTTCATTCTTTTTTTACCGGCTTTCTGTTTTTCCAGTAACTTGCGTTTGCGTGATACATCACCACCGTAACACTTGGCGGTCACATTCTTGCGCAGTGCCTTTACCGTAGAACGGGCAATGATCTGACTACCAATAGCGGCCTGGATAGCCACATCAAACATTTGCCGGGGAATCAGTTCGCGCAGGCGATCGGTCAATTCCCTGCCTCGGGATTGAGAATAATCCCGATGCACAATCACCGACAAAGCATCCACCTGTTCACCATTAATCAGAATATCCAGTTTTATCAAAGGGCCGGCCTGAAAGCGATTGAACTCATATTCAAAGGAAGCATAGCCACGACTGACTGATTTTAGCCGGTCAAAAAAATCCAGTACAATCTCGTTCATGGGCAGTTCATAGACTAATGACACCTGACCGCCCAGATATTGCATGTTCTTCTGCACACCCCGTTTTTCAATACATAGTGTAATCACCGCGCCCACATAATCCTGTGGCACCAGGATACTGGCGGTCACAATGGGTTCGCGCACTTCTTCCAGTTTGGAGGCTTCCGGTAATTCAGCCGGGTTTTCAATTTTAAGTATCTCACCGGCGCTGCTTAAAATTTCATAGACAACGGAAGGCGCTGTGGAAATCAGGTCGAGTTCATATTCCCGCTCCAGTCGCTCTTGCACAATTTCCATGTGCAACATGCCTAAAAATCCACACCGAAAGCCGAAACCCAGGGCTTCCGAGGTTTCCGGTTCAAAATGCAGGGCGGCATCATTCAGACGCAATTTCTGCAAAGCTTCCCGAAAGGCCTCATAATCATCCGCACTGACCGGATACAGACCGGAAAAAACCCGTGGACGTATTTTTTCAAAGCCGGGCAAGGATTGTTCGGCAGGATTGTGATCGTGCGTGATGGTATCACCCACCGGGGCTCCGTCAATTTCTTTGATACCGGCAATCAGAAAGCCGACTTCTCCCGGCCCCAGTAATTCACATGCTTCACGCTTGGGCGTAAAAATTCCAATTTTATCCGCCTGCCAGACACGCCCGCTGGACATCATGCGTATCTTGTCACGCGGTCGCAGTTGACCCTGCATGATACGCACCAGAGAAATTACCCCCACATAGGCATCAAACCAGGAATCAACAATCAAGGCCTGCAAAGGAGCCTCCACATCACCCACGGGGGCAGGAATAGCCTGAACCAGAGCCTCTAGCAGCTCGGGGATACCCTGACCGGTTTTGGCACTGACTTCCAGCGCGTCCTGCGCGTCAATACCGATGATTTCTTCAATCTCGGTTTTCACTTTGTCCGGGTCTGCAGCCGGCAAATCAATCTTGTTCAGTACCGGTACTACTTCCAGCCCTTGTTCGATGGCGGTATAGCAGTTGGCAACGCTCTGTGCCTCTACCCCCTGGGCGGCATCAACCACCAGCAAAGCACCTTCACAGGCGGCCAGTGAACGGGATACTTCATAAGAAAAATCCACATGTCCCGGGGTATCGATAAAATTTAACAGATAGGTTTCACCATCGCTGGCCTTATAATCCAGAGACACACTTTGCGCTTTAATGGTAATACCACGTTCTTTTTCCAGATCCATGGAATCCAACACCTGCGCGGCCATTTCACGCTCGGACAGACCGCCACAGAGCTGAATGAAACGATCTGCAATGGTCGATTTTCCATGATCAATATGCGCGATGATAGAAAAATTTCGGATCAGTGACTGCTTACGCATGTGAGGTATTTATCCAGATATTGACCGATAATGGCTATTCAAGCGGTTATTTCAGGCGCTCAAAAAAAAGGCTTTCGACAAGGAAAGCCCTTATTACAGCGCATACAGAAACCGTCATGATTCCTATTCTACATGAGATTGATTGCATAGACTAACCCGAATAATACCCCCTGTTATTACAATAATTATATAAGAAATTGAAAATATTAAGCTTTCTTCTTATTTCAGTCGATAACAAAATACAACCGAAGTTCATCACTCTGCGCCCACAGTGGCTGAAATAGCCATTCTAAAGGTAGATAGCCCTAATCTTGTGATTTGACCGCAACAAATAAGGCCTGCCCGTCACGATAAACCAATACAGCTGTCATTTTTCCAGCGGGCAATGCCTGAATAATCTGCTGGAAGCTCTGCATATCAACAACACGGACATTGTCGATAGCAAGCACAATATCACCCTTGCGGATGCCTGCACTGCGAGCCGCATCGCCTACTACCGACTGGACTTCAACCCCACCGGTATAAGGCTTGACCTGGTCACGCTGGACATCATCCAGATCCTCTACCACCAGGCCGAAACGCGGATCAGCCCGGGCTTGAGTTTTTTGTACCCGTGGTTTCTGTGGTGTACTGCCTGCCTCCAGATCTGCAATTTGCACAATGATTCGTTTCTTTTGACCCGAGCGAATCACGCTTATACTGGAATCCTGATTGATTTCGGCAACCCCCACCAAAGGCGGCAATGCCGCCGAGTCACGTACGGCCTGCCGGTTAAAGGCAACAATCACATCACCGGAAAACAAACCGGCCCTGGCCGCCGGACTGCCGGGAAGAACCTCGACAACCAGCGCGCCATCAGGCTCGGACAAACCAAAAGACATTGCCAGATCCGCGCTGATATCCTGTACCAATACGCCCAGATAGCCATGTGTCACCTGTCCTTTGTCTTTTAATTGTTGCAGGATACGCTGCGCCAGATTGGAAGGAATGGCAAAAGACAGCCCCATGTAACCGCCCGTACGGCTGTAGATCTGGGAGTTGATACCCACGACCCTGGCATCCAGATTAAATAACGGCCCACCGGAATTACCCAGGTTGATAGCTACATCTGTCTGAATGAAAGGCACATAACTTTCCGAGGGCAGATTACGTCCGATTGCACTGACGATGCCCGAGGTAGCCGATTCACTCAAGCCAAAGGGTGAACCAATAGCCAGCACCCACTCACCAACCTGCAGTTTGTCGCTGTCAGCAAATTCAACGGTTGGCAGATGATCCGCATTAATTTTGAGTAAAGCTAGATCGGTGCGTTTGTCGGTTCCGATAATGTCCGCCTTGTATTCTTTGCGGTTGTGCAAGGTCACAATAACCTCATCCGCATCCTCCACCACATGAGCATTGGTCAGAATATAGCCATCGGCAGAGACAATAAAACCGGAACCTAATGACTGGCTGCGATAAACCGAAGTATTGCTGCGCCCCGGCAGGTTTTGCAATATATCTGCATATGGCTGCCCCGCCAAGCTGTTCGGATTTGCGTACCATTGCCGGGAGCTGACATTGACTACGGCCGGTGCTGTTTTTTTGATTACCGCAGTAAATTCCGGTAAGGCGGCAACCGCCGTCAGCGGCAAAGAGATCAGCAGTAAAAACAAAGCCAGCACAAAAAAGCGGCTTGATCGGCTGTGTATAAGAACATTCATGGCTGATTAGCGGTTGCTTGCCAACTTTTCCGGACTGACAGCCAGTACACCACCTTTGGAGGAGATTTTCCGTATCAGTCGCAAAGAATGATTGGGCCTGTGCCGCGCGTACCAGCGGTTATACAACAGTCCTGCTGACAAGCCGGCAATGGCACCCAGAATGGAATAAAACTCGCGCCCGCCCGCATCACTGGCCAGTTGACTGGCAAAAACCGCACCGAACAGAAAAGCCATCAAAGGAATCATATACAGGCGCAATGAGGCTGACAGCATATCCCGCTCCGGCAGACCCACCAGTACTTCATCATCGGCTTGCAAACCTATGCTATCAGATACCTCAACACAGGCGGCTCGCTGGCCGAAATAACGCCCCAACAAAGCAGTGCCGCAACTGGATCCATGCGAACAACCACCACAGGCACTCTGGCGCTCGATTTGTAGCGAAGCCATACCATTTTTAACCTGCCGCACGGTCGCGCATTGCTCTATCATTTTATTAAAGTCATTTTGGACAAAGAATATAAACAGGCTGCTGGCAAACCTTCTAAAATCAACCGCAATTCAATTACTGCTGACCATAACTCACAAAGCTGGCATAGGGCGCAGTGTCCTGATATTTTCCGGCGGCCGTCTGCTCATGTCGTTCCATCGAATAACGATTAAGGCGCGCCTGCATCTGTGGAGATTGTAACTGCTGCCAATGTGTCGCGGAAACAAACTGAACCGGAGCATTGATATTAATATCCAATGGTTTTGTGTTCGCCAGAGCCGGCTTCAAAGTACCCGACAAGGCCGTTGTATCTTCCTGGGAAAGTGCCACAGCCAACACACTGGCAACCGCAACAGAAGCCGCCACTGCGGCGCCAAACAAAGGTTGTCTGAAACGCTTATGATTATTCTGTTGAACCATGCGGGGAGCCAGAACAGTCGGTTCAGCTGTTATTTGCGCAGCAATTTTAGCCGCAAAGTCCGAACACAAGGGACTTTCTTCACCGCGCAACACATCACCATAAACATGATAGCGCTGCCAGTCATCCTGTTGTTCTTCACTGGCCATCAATTTACGCAGGGTTTGATCTGAATGAATAGCAGAGGCTTCGCCATCCATCCATTCAGACAATAGTTCCCGGGGAGTTATTTCAGCAGTCATGAGAATGTCCCGATATTCATTGTTCCAATAAAGGTTTCAGTTTTTTATCAATGGCGTCACGTGCCCTGAAAATACGTGACCTGACCGTTCCCACCGGGCAATCCATCGCCTCGGCAATATCCTCGTAGCTGAATCCTTCAGCTTCTCTTAAAGTAATAGCCGTTCTCAGATCTTGCGGCAAATGATCCACCACCTGCTGAATGTTATCTACAATTTCAGCCTGTAAAGCCATACGCTCCGGCGAGGCATTTTCACTAAAACGACCCGACTCATCCATGCTTTCTGCATCAGCATAGTCCACATCTGCCAGCGGCGGCCTGCGCCCCTGCGAAACCAGCCAGTTCTTGGCGGTATTGATCGCAATTCGATACAACCAGGTGTAAAAGGCACTGTCTCCACGAAAGTTGGCCAAAGCCCGATACGCTTTAATAAAAGCTTCCTGCGCTACATCCTCGGCATCCATTGGATTTCGCACATAACGGCGAATCAGACTTACCACACGATTCTGGTACTTACGCACCAAAAGATCATAAGCCGACTTATCACCCTGTTGTACTCTAACAACAAGTTGTTGATCAAGAGCCTTGTCATTCATAGCCGATTTCGGCTCTGAATGCGTTTCTCTGCTTACTTACAGGCATGGACAAGGCTTGTCTCCAAAAGTTCAAACTCAACGACTATGCACTAAAGTGCATAGGTTGCTGGGATTGGACTGAAAGTCCCATGTCATTCAAGGATCATATTACTATTATCTT
>JAHXHF010000084.1 GCA_025656895.1 gamma proteobacterium symbiont of Bathyaustriella thionipta | reverse complement strand
TGATCCCAAGGCTTGCTTATGTTGCACTACGTACACCTCCAATGCCTCAGCGGTTGTTGAGCATGGCTGAGCCATGGGGGTAATCAGGAAGTTTTTTAATGAATATCCGTGTATAAGTTGATCTGTATCAGTGCGCTTTTCCATGTAGAAAGAAAGGCCTAATTGTGAATGCAGCGGGTAAAACCTGCTATCATCGCGCCATCAGGTATTTTGATTTTTGGAGTTGCAGAATGGCGCTTGTTGAACCATTAAAGATAGGAGTGCAGTCTGGACAAGCCGGGCATCAGGCACTGGTTTTTGAATTTGAAGCCGATTTCCAGGCTTTGGATCATCAGGCGCAGGTAGAAAATTTCCAGCTTTTTTTACGGCGTCTGGCGGCTGACCTGGAAAAGCTGCCCGACGACAGTCCGGAATATGGTTGGTTGCTGCTGGTGCAACAGGTTTGCGAGCAATTGTCTGTGCTTTTGCAGCAAGAAGAAATGGACCTGGCTGAGCCTTTTAGTGTGGAAGTGGAAAGCCCGCAAACCCCCGATTTTTCAATTATGGACTTTCTCAATCAGTGAGTCAGTCTGCCGCTTATATATTGGCTGCCACGGCGGATAATTTTGCCCAGCTGGTGGTGGAAAATTCTCGCAAGGGACTGGTGGTCCTTGATGTATGGGCCGATTGGGCCGGCCCTTCCCTGCGTCAGAAAAAAATACTGAGCCAGTTGGCGCATGAATTTAATGGGCGTTTTCTGCTGGTGACGCTGGACGCAAAAAGTCAGAAACCGCTGGTGGATTCGCTGGGCATAAAAAACATGCCTTCCATGCGATTTTATCAGCATGGGGAAATGCTTGAAGAATTTCGTGGTTTTCAGGGTGAAACCGCTTATTCCGGCCTGATTGAAAAACATCTGGGACGCGCCATGCAGGCCACCGAGCAGCTTGCACTACAGGCATGGCAGAATGGTGAACGCGACAAGGCTATTCAACAGTTGGCGGAAGCGGCCATGCAGAGTCCGCAGGATCTGCAATTATCATTAACGCTGGCCAAAATGCTGGTCAGTGAGAAACGTCATCAGCAGGCTTATGATGTATTACACGCCATGCCTTTATCATTAAGGCGTAGTGGTGAATTGCGAAATCTGCACGCGCACCTGGATTTGATTTTGTCCGCAGCAGAACAACAGGCGGACTCGGCAACGGAAGATTCAGCGACACCCGAAGAAAGGCTAAACTGGTTTGCGCAAGCCGGTTTTCTGCTGCTGCAAGACCAGTATGAACAAGCGGTTGAAGAATTGATGAAGATTGTGCGGCTGGATCGCAAGTGGCAGCAGGAACGGGCTTTGCACGCAGTTTACGCGGTTCTTGAATTGCTCAGGGACGAGCAGGTTGTGGATCGCTTTCGGCGTGAATTGTTTCAATGGGTGCATTGATGAGCGTGCCCCGCAAAGTGGCTTTTGCCAGCCTGGGTTGTCCCAAAGCCACGGTTGATTCGGAACAGATAATAAGCCGTTTGCGGGCGGAAGGCTATCAGATATCAGCCAGTTATGAAGAGGCCGAACTGGTCATTGTGAATACCTGCGGCTTTATTGACGCAGCAGTGGAAGAGTCGCTGGATACCATCGGTGAAGCCATGGCGGAAAATGGCAAAGTGGTGGTAACCGGTTGCCTGGGCGCCCGCGAAGAGACCATTCTGCAAGCCTATCCGGATGTGCTGGCCGTAAGCGGGCCGCAGGCTTATGAGTCGGTTATGCAAAGCGTGCATGAGCATATTCCGCAGCCGCATGATGCTTACAGCAGTTTATTACCGCCTGGCGGCATTAAACTGACACCGCGGCATTATGCCTATATCAAAATTGCCGAAGGTTGTAATCATAGCTGCACTTTCTGCATTATTCCACAGATGCGCGGCAAGCTGAAAAGCCGTTCCATGGGCGAAGTGCTGAGCGAAGCTGAAGCCCTGATAGAGGCCGGAGTTCGTGAACTGCTGATCGTTTCGCAGGATACCGGCGCCTATGGTCTGGACAGCCGCTACGCCACCGGCTTTCATGCTGGCCGGCCGCTGAAACAGAATATTCTCAGTCTGGCGCAGGAACTGGGCAAACTTCCGGCCTGGGTACGCTTGCATTATTTGTATCCCTATCCACACATAGATGCGCTGATTCCACTGATGGCGGATGATCTTATCCTGCCGTATCTGGATATGCCGTTTCAACATGCCAGCCTGTCGGTATTAAAAAACATGCGCCGTCCGGCGGCCAGCGAAAAGGTCCTGCAGCGTTTGCAGCAGTGGCGGCAGTTGTGTCCGCAACTGACGGTTCGCAGTACTTTTATAACCGGATTTCCGGGTGAAAGCGAAGCCGATTTTGAACAATTGCTGGATTTTATTCAGCAGGCACAGCTTGACCGCGTGGGTTGCTTTACTTATTCGGCGGTAGAAGGCGCGGCGGCCAATGATTTGCCCGGCGCTGTGCCTGAAAGTGTCAAACAGGAACGCCAGCAAGCTCTGATGCAGCTTCAGGCGCAGATCAGTCGTGACAAACTGCGTGCGAAAGTGGGACAGAAAATGATCGTGCTGGTGGATGAGGCTGGAAGTGAAAACATTATTGCCAGAAGCAGCGCGGATGCCCCGGAAATTGATGGCCGCGTACTGATTTCAGCCGAATGGGATTTACAGCCGGGTGATTTTGTCGAAGTGGAAATCAGCGGCTCAACCGAGCATGACCTGATGGCCGAACCGCTGCAGTAAAGCAGGTTCTTAGAAGGCCGAGCCGCTTTTCTTGCCCATTTTTTTCAAAATAAGGGCCAGCGGGCAAAAACCGGTAAAAGCGGATTGCAGTAAATTCAGGCCTACGAAGGCCGTCAGAAACACCCAGTAATGATGAACATACTCAGCCAGTGTCAGGCTTACCAGAATTACAATGCCGGCAAAAGCCAGTACGATACGATCAATAGACATAAGTGCGCTCCAGGTGCGGGGGTTCAGTATAAGTGAAACTAATTCACTTATTCATTCTATCAAGAATTTTGAGGGCCGGGCAAGCAGGCCGATTGTATTTTAATCGCCGCTTTTATGCGCCTGTAATAATTGCTGGAAAGCGGTGGCCAGCTTTTCACTGCGTTGCGGGTTTCGCATGGCGGCCATAACCGCTGCGCGCATGCCGGGAATAAACATCAGGTCCGCAAGCAGGGTATTAAAAACCGCTTGTGGCTGTCGGCTCAGATGCTCCAGCCAGAGCAAAGCCAGTTGTTCATTTTGCAGGGTTGCCCAGGCTTTTGCGGAGAGCGCGATTAATACATCCTGCGGTATATTTTGTGTATTCAGAAGCAGTCGCTTAAAGGCACTTTGTTGAATATTGGCAGGTGCTGCGGACAAGGCCCGAACACAAGCGGTCCAAATGGATGTATTCATTTGTGCCTGCCCGCTTTCCTGCTGCAAGCGCAGCGCCAGTGCGTTACTCAGGTTGCTGGAAGGCGAGCTGTTTTCCAGGCAACTGGCCAGCGCATATAAAGGCTCTGCGGGTAAATGCTCAATCGCCGCTGTGAGCAGGGCATCATTATCCTCTTCGCTCAGGCGGGCACAAATGTCGGCAATACCCTGAAAGCCCAGAAAGGACCATTGATCCCAGCCCGAATCAGAAGAAAAATACTGGCGTGCGCGTGAATATTGGGAAGAGGGTGGCTGATGAAGGCTGGCCGCGTAAAGCGCGTGGAATATAGCCCGTTTTTCCTCCCCGGGCTGGAAGGCCAGAGGATTGTCCTGCAAGGGGTCTTTGCCATCCGGGCTGCTGTTTTCACCCTGCAGCAGAAAGGATTCCAGCATACGCTCCAGCAGGTAATCACGCGCACTGAGTTGCAAACTGCCAAGCTCGTCCAGTGGTAATTGCAAAAACCAGATATTAGCCTGTTCATTTTTGACAGGGCTGCTCAAAATAAGGGCTAAGCAGGCTTTCCGCTGTAAGGGAAAGGGATAGGCCAGTCCATCGCGTTCGAAGCGAAGCAGGAAATCCTGTGCCAGTGGCTGAACGCGACGGCCCATCTCCCACAGGCGGCAATCCAGTCCGCCGCGCTCAAACAGACTGTGCAAACAGGACGGGTTTAACGTATCCATGTAATGATGTGCTGTTCAAGGTCATCGGCCTGACTTTCCGGAATGACCCGCTGGCAGACAGATTGACCGGCGCGCTGCACACTGACAGCCTCTTTGCTGATGAGTGGGTGCCAGTCCGGCAGAGATTTATGTTCGGCCAGCCGTCGATAGGCGCAGCTTGAGGGCAGCCAGTCATATTCCTGCAGCCCGTCAAGACTCAGGTTAATGCAGTCCGGCACAATCTGCTGGCGATCTTCATAGTGACGGCAGCGCCCGGTGTCGGTATCCAGCAGCTTGCAAGCCACATTGGTGTACCAGGTTTTCCCGCTTTCGGCGTCTTCCAGTTTGTGCAGGCAGCATTTGCCGCAGCCATCGCACAAAGACTCCCATTCATCAGGACTCATCTGCGAGAGGGTTTTACTGATCCAGAAAGGTGAGTTTTTTTTGGGCTTCAAGGGTTTTCCAGTGTGGCGTATAAGCAATAATCGGGCTGGCTGTGATTATGCCACAAATGGCTTGACAAGCGCAGATTTACAGGCAATCAAGTGGGCGTTATGCACAGAATCAGGTGCTGCAGGCGAAAAATCATTAGTTGCACTCATGAATACTTGTTCAACAATATATATATTTCATAACCTGTTGAATTATAAGTATAAAACTATTTTGTATAAATTTTGTACATTTTAACAGGAAGTGAGTATTTGAGCGAAAAGCAGCGCCTTCCCGGACAGTTTTCCCCAGCTTTATCCACAGCTTCTGTGGATTATTTTTAAGGCGATTTTTTGTGCTGATGATGGATAGTTTGTGGTAAAAAAGAAAGTTAGTTTGTTCTTATATAGTGATGTTTGTATAATGAAGGCTGTTTTCTGTGTCGGATCAGGTTTCATGTCTTCATTTATGCAGTTTTTCAGTCGTTCCCGGAATAATACGCTCTCCAGTCAGGAGAATATGCTGCAGGCCGGGCAAACGGCTTTCCGCCAGGGTGACCTGGATATGGCCGAATCCTGTCTGCAGGGGCCGGCTGCTGATGGTGTTATTCAGGCGCAGCTGTTGATGGGGCGGATTATTGAAAAACGTGCGCTTGATGATAAGGAATTCAAGGCCGCCTATGGCTGGTTCAGGAGTGCGGCCGAGCAGGGTGATGCGGAAGGCATGGCGCAAGTGGCGCGTTGTTTCGGGCAGGGTATCGGTATGCCAGCAGACCAGCAGCAAGCCAATACCTGGATGGAAAAAGCCGCGCAGACCGGCTCAAAACAGGCCCAGTTCAACCTTGCAAAATTTTATGATGATGAGAACTCGCCCGACTATGATGCGGAAAAAGCGCTGTATTGGTATCGACTGTCAGCCGAGCAAGGCTACCCGGAAGCACAGAACAGCCTGGGTGATTTATACCAGTCGGGTCGGGGTGGCCGGCAGGATACGGCTTTGGCGCTGCAATGGTATGAAAAAGCGGTTCGAAACGGCAATCGTTATGCCATGGTGAATCTGGGTTATCTGTACGATCAGGGCATAGGCGTGACGCAGGATTACAGCAAAGCGGCCGAATGGTATCGCAAAGCCGCCCATCAGGGTGATGCAGTGGCACAATACAATCTGGCAGAGATGTTTGAGCAGGGGCAGGGTGTGATACGCGACGCACTGCGTGCTGCACACTGGTATCGGGCAGCAGCCGCACAAGGTCACCCTGCGGCTGCACACAAATTAAAGAAAGCAGGCACATAGCAACCCCCTGAAATACACCTTTGCGAGAGCAAGGTTTTAATAGCGGAATATCGCCAGATTAACCACTATTTCATTTTTCAGGTTACACTCGGCAGGAAATTCCAACCTGTGCGGGTTCTTAATGAGTAATACCCTTTACTGGCACGATTACGAAACCTTTGGCATCAGCCCGGCCTGGGACAGACCGGTGCAATTTGCCGGTATTCGTACCGATGAGCAATTAAACGAAATCGGTAAGCCACTGATGATTTATTGTCGGCCTGCCGATGATTTCCTGCCTCATCCGCAAGCCTGTCTGATTACCGGTATTACACCGCAAACCGCACTGCAAAAAGGGATTCCTGAAGTCGATTTTGCGCAACAGATTCACAATGAGCTGGCACAAGCCGGTACTTGTGGTGTGGGCTATAACAGCATGCGTTTTGATGACGAGGTTTCCCGCTACCTGTTTTATCGTAATTTTCTGGATGTTTACGGGCGTGAATGGCAAAACGGAAATTCACGCTGGGATATGATCGATGTGGTACGTCTTACCCACGCTTTGCGTCCTGAAGGTATTGAATGGCCATACAATGAAGAAGGTATCGCCAGTTTTCGTCTGGAAAAACTGACCGCAGCCAACCACATTCAACATGAAGGCGCGCATGATGCGCTGTCGGATGTGCGCGCAACCATTGCCCTGGCGCGGCTGGTGAGAAAGCATCAGCCCCGTTTGTATGACTATCTTTATCAGTTGCGCAAAAAAAACAAGGTGGCCGGTTTGCTGGATTTACACCAGCAGAATACGGTTTTGCATGTATCATCACGTATTCCGGCATCATTGGGCTGCATTGCGCCGGTTATTCCGCTGGCTCAGCATCCCGTGAATAAAAATGCCCTGTTTGTGTGTGACCTGCGTCAGAATGCGGAACGCCTGCTGGACTTGAGCGTGCAGCAAATTAAAGACGACTTGTTTACGCCCCGGGAGCAACGCGATTCGACTCACGAACGCTTGCGCATCAAGGCTATACACATCAATAAAGCGCCGGTGGTAGTGCCTTTTGCCACGCTGACTGAAGCCGCCGCGCAGCGCTGGCAGATCGATCGTGCTGTGGTTGAACGGAACCGGCAGTTGCTGGTTGATGCGGGTTCTGATTTAAGTGACAAATTGCAGCAGGTTTTTTCAGATCCGCCTGCGGCTGCCCGTGATGTGGATGGCGCTTTGTATGACGGTTTTATTCCCAATCAGGATCAGGCATTAATGTGCCGCCTGCACGCGTTACAGCCGGATGATGCCGCCATGGGTGCATTGCAGTTTCACGATGCGCGCCTGAATGATTTATTGTTGCGCTATCGGGCGCGTAATTTCCCCCGGGCATTGTCGGCGGGTGAGCAGCAGGAATGGCAGGATTTCCGCCGTGAACGCCTCTTACGTGACAACACGCCGGGCTTGAGCTTGCACCAGTTCAAACAGGTTCTGGCGGAGCTGCGGCAAGCGAATGACCTGCCGGCGGATCAGCTAAAGCTATTGCAACAGTTGCAAGATTACGCGGCCGGGCTTGAAAGCTCTTTATGAACGAGCTGCTGCGGCACAGTCAGGACAGCGATTTATACAACACCTGCGAGTTACGCTGCAAATTGTAAAGTTCCAGTTTGCTTTCCGGCAGAAAATCTCGTCCACTGAGCTGAAAACCACGTTCCAGAAACCAGTGGCTGCTTTGCGTGGTCAACACAAACAGGTATTGAATGCCCGCAGCAATAGCCTGTTGCTGCAAGTGTGATAATAATTGATCGCCACGCCCGGTTCCCTGGTAGTCGGCATGAATGGCGACACAGGCCAGTTCGGCCTTGCCTTCATCCGCGTAGGGATAGAGTGCGGCGCAGCCAATGATGCTGCTGTCGCGTTCAATGACACTGAAGCAGGCTATCTCGGTTTCCAGTTTTTCTCTGGATCTTTTCAGCAGTACGCCACTGTCTTCCAGTGGTTTGATCAGTTCCAGGATGCCGCCTGCATCATTAATGTTGGCACGGCGTATGTCTTCGTAAAGTTCGGCACTGAGCAGAGTGCCGCAGCCATCACGGGTAAACAGTTCCCTGAGTAATACGCCGTCCTGCTGGCGCGGGACGATGTGGCTGCGAGCGACACCATTGCGACAGGCGCGCAAAGCACCTTGCAGATACAGACAAAAATCTTCCGGCAATGCTTCCTGCTGCTGTAACAGCTTGTCCAGTTCACGCGGCTGTATACTGGACAGGGTTTGACCCTGTTGGCTGAGCGGCTCACCTTCGTGCAGAATAATCAGTTTATCGGCTTCCAGGGCTATGGCTGTGGCGCAGGCCACATCGGCCGCTGAAAGATTGAAAACTTCACCGGTGGGTGAATAACCCATCGCCGGCAGCAGAACGATATTGCGGTTATCCAGTTGCTGGCGTATGCCCTGCGCATCAATGCGCCGAACTTCGCCGGTGTGGCGATAATCAACACCATTGCGAATACCAATGGGCCGGGCGGTTACAAAATTGCCTGAGGCCACGCGAATCTGCGCGCCGGCCATGGGTGAGTTGGCCAACCCCAGCGAGAACAGGGCTTCCATATCAATGCGTACAACACCGTTGGCTTCCTTGACGCATTGCATGGCCTTGTCATCGGTGATACGTATGCCGTTCTGGTAGCTGAGTTGAATGCCGGCCTGGGTCAGGCGTTGGGAAATCTGCGGGCGTGCGCCATAGGCAATGATCAGCCGAATGCCCAGACCTTGCAACAATGCCAGATCATGAATCAGTGCCGGAAAATTTGGCTCGGCCAGTGCTTCGCCACCAAAGCTGATGACAAAGGTTTTGTTGCGGTGCGCGTGTACATAAGGCGTACTGTTGCGCAGCCAGCTTACAAAAGGGTCGGTGCTGTTTTCAGGCTGATTCATGCAAACAAAGCTTTTTGATTAACGATTTCAGGATAGTAACGCCCGGTTCTATCTGTGCCAATGATAAATATTCATCCGGCTGATGCGCCTGATTGATACTGCCCGGTCCCAGTATAACGCTTTGCATACCCAACGCATTGAAAAACGGTGCTTCGGTGGCAAAAGCGGCGCTTCCGGCAGAATAGCCCGTCAGTGATTCGGTCAGTCTGACCATTTCACTGTCAGCCGGAGTTTGCAGAGCTTCAACACCGGCAAACAGGGGCTTCATTTGCAGTTTCAGGCCGCCCGGCAGTACCTGTTGCAAGCGCTCGACAATCTCTTCACGCAGACTTTGCAGCGACTGGCCGGGCAGCG
Organism: gamma proteobacterium symbiont of Bathyaustriella thionipta; assembly: GCA_025656895.1. Taxonomy (GTDB): domain Bacteria; phylum Pseudomonadota; class Gammaproteobacteria; order Chromatiales; family Chromatiaceae; genus JAHXHF01. Next base: position 1,051 of record JAHXHF010000084.1, on the reverse strand, counting down.
GTCGCAGATCAATCTGCAGTTCACAATCGGCACAAATACGGTTGGGATTATCGCCACCATGAATGTGTCCCAGATTCAGTGTCGGAAAAGGTACGGCAAAATCCTTGTCGCTATATTGTTGCTGCCATTGTTTACGCCATTGCAACAGCTCTGCCATGATCTTGTGCATACCCTCCAGCGCACTGTTACCCAATGACGGGTCGCTGGAATGACCGGACTGTCCGCTGATGCGGATGGATTCCATGGCAATTCCCTTGTGCATACGAATGGGCTGCCAGTCAGTGGGTTCGCCCACCAGGGTATAGCGCCCCAGATGACGGCCCATATCCGCAAAATGACGCGCACCGCACATATTGCTTTCTTCATCCGCCGTGGCGATGATCGTCAGTGGCTGTCGCAGTTTTTTTAAATCCAGCTCGCGCACGGCCTCGATGACGAAGGCGAAAAAACTTTTCATGTCTGCACTGCCCAGACCGTATAAGCGTTGATTTCTCTCACTTAATACAAAAGGGTCGCTGCGCCATTGGCCGGCATCGAAAGGTACGGTGTCGGTGTGCCCGGCCAACAACAATCCCCTGGGGCCTTTGCCGGCGGAGGCAATCAGGTTGAATTTACCCGTCTGGCCGGGAATGGGCAGGGTTTCAACCTGAAAGCCCAGTTTACTGAACCAACCATGCAGTTGTTCAATAACCGCTGCATTACTTTGATCCCAGTGAGGGTTGACACTGCTGACGGAAGGTTGTGCAATCAGCTCACGAGCCAGAGGAATGAGGCCGGGTAATGAGGGCATGGATTTGTTACTCCAATCTTTCTACAGGATGGCTTGCCAATTGTTTACATCATAGCAGGACAATACCTTTGTCCCCCTGACCAATATGCGGAGAACCGAATGAAAAGAATTGTAATCACGATGCTGGCTGCTTTATTTAGCATAAACAGCGCTTTGCTGCTGGCCGATGATGATTTATTGGTCACAGGCCGCTAGTCAAAACTATGCACTTTAGTGCAAGGCTTTAGCTGCTACACAATTATGGTAGTCTTGGAAGGATGA
>JAHXHF010000106.1 GCA_025656895.1 gamma proteobacterium symbiont of Bathyaustriella thionipta | reverse complement strand
TTATCCATGATCATCTCCTGTGAAATACTCAGGAGAAAGTGTTACCGATGTACAGGTGAAATAATAGGTGCTGATTTATTGGCGCTTACCAAGAACACGAAATATCTCATCCATCATCTTTTCTGCAGAAGGGACATGCTCATAAACTTGAGAGCAAATAACAACATCAAACATATTATCAGAAAACTCTAAATCCAGAGCATCCCCTACTTTAAAATCAATATTATTCTTCTGGAATTTTCTTATTGCTTTTTCTATCGCAGATTCATCAATATCTATACTAACAACTGAACGAAAGTAATCTGCAAGATAATTATCAATTATTCCAGAGGACCCTCCAACATTAAGAAGGCATAGTTCCTTCAATGGCTTCTTTATACAATCCTCTAAAACAGCAACCATTGTCTTGGCCTTTCGCTCACGCCCAAGAATATCGTACTGTCCGGCAGGATTACTGGAAAAATCAAACTGATACTCTCTCTTCAATCCACAATCCTCATTTTGATTTTTATGCTGATTTTTTGTTACTGCTCAGCTAACCACTAAACCAGCTATCTCTGTGTTACAAAATTGTCATTTATACGAGTAAACGCTAATTTCATCCATAATCTGACGGATTCCAGCGGCGATCTGAACCGTCACACTGTAATGTTATGACTCACTGAATAGCTGCAATTTTCTAATACATCACATCTTGCACATACTCTCTACCCCGGGAGTCGCGAACATAGGATTCAACACGTATCTGGCGGTTATCAGCAAGATAAATATCGGTTCTCATTTCCTTTAGCATGGCAGGAGAGACACCATGATCTTGCATGTGTTGCGGGAGCCATTTTTGATAGATACGAATGGATTTTCTAATCCTTTTATTCAGTTCAAACCATTTGTATGGCCGCGCTGGTACCCACTGAATGGATATACGCCGTCCCTTTGCTTTTCTGGCCAGCTTTTTCAAGTCGTCCATTACAAAGCCGTTATCAACATCATTCATTAGGCTCACGAATGAATGGCTGAAATTATGAGCCATTGGTTTTATTGACTTGAATTTCATTGATTGGACATAAAATTTACCGGCTGGCTCTTTACACCAGCCTTGCCGCTCTATTACCCGGCCAGCTTGCTTTTTAACAGCTCATTCACCTGCCTGGGGTTGGCTTTGCCCTGGGTGGCTTTCATGACCTGGCCGACGAAGAAACCAAACAGCTTGTCCTTGCCGCTGCGGTACTGTTGCAGCTGACCGGGGTTGGCGGCCATGATGTCATCAATAATACTTTCAATGGCGCCGCTGTCGGTGATCTGCTTCAGACCTTGCTTTTCAATTACGCTGTCGGCATCACCTTCGCCGTTCCACATGGCTTCAAACACCTGTTTGGCAATTTTTCCGGAGATGGTGTTATCTGAAATACGCAGCAACATGCCGCCCAGTTGCTCGGCACTGAGCGGGCTTTGTTCAATATCCATACCTTGCCTGTTCAGGCTGGCGGACAGTTCGCCCATCACCCAGTTGGCGGCCAGTTTGGCTTCGCCATTGGCAGCTTTTACCACGGTTTCGTAATAATCGCCCAATACTCGGGATGCGGTCAGTACGGCGGCATCATAACGGTTCAGGCCAAAATCGCTTTGGAAGCGTTTGCGTTTGATATCGGGTAATTCAGGCAGATTGCTGCGTTCGGCTTCAATATCCTGCTCTTCTATAATCAGCGGCAGCAGATCAGGATCCGGAAAATAACGATAGTCGTTGGCTTCTTCCTTGGCTCGCATGGTGCGTGTTTCATTTTTGTCAGCATCATACAGGCGTGTTTCCTGTACCACCGTACCGCCGCCTTCAATCACATCAATCTGGCGCTCCACTTCAAAATTAATGGCGCGTTCCAGAAAGCGGAAAGAATTGATGTTTTTAATTTCGGCACGGGTTCCGAAGGCTTCCTGGCCTTTAGGGCGCACCGAAATATTGGCATCCATACGGAAAGAGCCTTCCTGCATATTGCCGTCGCAAATACCGATATAACGCACAATCTGGTGAATTTTTTTGGCATAGGCGACCGCTTCTTTTGCGTTGCGCATGTCCGGTTCGGAAACGATCTCCAGCAGAGGTGTTCCTGCACGGTTGAGATCAACCCCGGTTTTGCCATGAAAATCTTCATGCAGTGATTTACCCGCATCTTCTTCCAGATGCGCGCGGGTGACTCCGATGACACGAATATCATCCTCACCCATCACCAGTTCCACTTCCCCTTTACCCACTACCGGTAATTCAAACTGGCTGATCTGGTAGCCTTTGGGCAAGTCAGGATAAAAATAATTCTTGCGCGCGAATACCGAACGCGGTGCAATCTCGGCTTCAATTGCCAGGCCCAGGCGAATCGCCATAGACACAGCGCTTCGATTGAGTACCGGCAAAACACCCGGAAACCCCAGGTCGATGGTATTGGCCTGGGTATTCGGCGCTGCTCCATAAGCGGTTGAAGAACCCGAAAATATTTTGCTTTTGGTCGCTAGCTGGGCGTGAATTTCAAGCCCGATGACTGTTTCCCATTGCATGTAATTGCTCCGACCCGATCAGTTGAACTGAGCTGGCATCTGCTGGTGCCAGTCTGTCACTTGTTGAAAACCGTGCGCGATATTCAATAAACGCGCCTCATTGAAATAATTGCCAATCAGTTGCAAACCAACCGGCTTGCCATCAACCGGCGCAACCGGAATCGACATGGCCGGCAAACCGGCCAGATTAACCGCGATGGTATACACATCGGACAGATACATGGTCACCGGATCATTGGTTTTTTCACCCAGGCCAAAAGTTGTGGTGGGTGTGGTCGGCCCCATAATCACATCCACTTGCTCAAAGGCTTTCCTGAAATCATCTGAAATCAGGTGGCGAATCTGCTGCGCCTTAAGATAATAGGCATCGTAATAACCGGCCGATAAAGCATAGGTGCCGATCATGATGCGACGTTTTACTTCATCACCAAAACCTTCGGCCCGTGAACGCTTGTACAAATCTTCCAGATCAGCCGGATCTTCACAGCGATGGCCGTAGCGCACACCATCAAAGCGTGCCAGATTGGAAGAACACTCAGCCGGTGCCACCACATAATAAGTGGGCACAGCCAGCGCTGTGTTGGGCAGACTGATTTCAACAATTTCTGCCCCCAGTCGCTTGTATTCATCAATCGCCTGCATGATGGAAGCCTGCAACTGCGCATCCAGACCCGCACTGAAATATTCTTTCGGCAGACCAATTTTCAAGCCCTGCAAAGAATCCTGCAGCGGGCTGACATAGTCGTCCACATCGCGTTGCGCACTGGTGGAGTCTCGCGCATCAAAACCCGCCATGGCCTGCAACAGAATGGCAACGTCTTCGGCACTGCGCGCCATCGGCCCGCCCTGATCCAGGCTGGAGGCAAAAGCAATCATGCCCCAGCGCGACACACGCCCGTAAGTAGGCTTAAGGCCGCTGATACCGCACAAGGCTGCTGGTTGACGAATGGAGCCACCGGTATCGGTGCCGCTGGCCGCGACCGCCAGACCGGCCGCTACCGCCGCCGCCGAACCACCGGAAGAACCACCCGGTACACAATCAGTATTCCAGGGGTTGCGCACCGCGCCATAAAAGCTGGTTTCACTGGATGAGCCCATCGCGAACTCATCCATATTGGTTTTACCCAGATTGACAATGCCGGCTTCAGCCAGACGATCAACCACCGCCGCATTATAAGGCGCGATAAAATTATCCAGCATGCGTGAACCGCAACTGGTGCGCACGCCATCGGTACAAAAAATATCTTTGTGCGCGAATGGAATACCGGTCAGCAAAGACGCATCACCCGCCGCCAGACGTTCATCCGCCGCTTTGGCGCTGGCCAGGGCCTGTTCTTCGCTGACCGTAATAAAACTGTTCAGCTGGCCGTCATATTGCTTGATGCGCTGCAGGAAAGAGCGGGTCAGTTCCACGCTGGAATATTCACCCTGGCGCAGACTGTCGGCATGTTGTCGGATACTTTTATGATGCATGTGCTTACTCAATTACCTGGGGAACAAGAATCAAACCCGCTTCACTGGAGGGTGCCAAAGCCAGCAGTTTGTCGCGTTGATCGGTTTCACTTACCACATCATCGCGCAAACGCTGGTTCATGTGCAGAGGGTGTGCCATGGGTTCGACACCGGTGGTGTCCACCTGTTCCATCTGCGCGACCAGACCCAGAATACCGGATAACTCACCCAGCAGCCCTTCTGCCTCTTCATCATTGATAGACAATTGCGCCAGATGGGCGATTTTTTCCACATCACTTGTTTTCAGCGACATATTTACTTTTCCACTTCAGGCAAAAGCGAAACATTATCACATGGCGGGCTCCAATCCCAGTGCTTCGGTTGTCAAAAAAGCCTTGCAGCAAGTATGATTTATCCCCGCATACGACATATTTTCGATACAGCGCTTGCCGCTGGCGGATTCGATTGTTAGATTAGCAGATTAATAATTCCTTTTTATGTGCCCCGCTACCCCGGTGGCAGCTCCATTCCGAGAGAAAAACTTACATGTTTCTGTTTCCTAAAAGATTACGCGGCGTGTTTTCCAATGATTTATCCATTGACCTGGGAACAGCCAATACGCTGATTTATGCCCGGGGCCAGGGTATCGTGTTAAATGAACCTTCGGTTGTCGCCATTCGCCAGGACAGACCCGGTGGCTCCAAGTCGGTAGCTGCCGTGGGTGAAGAAGCCAAAATGATGCTGGGACGCACCCCCGGCAATATAGTCGCTATCCGCCCCATGAAAGAAGGTGTGATTGCCGATTTCACCGTTACCGAAAAAATGCTGCAGTATTTTATCAACAAGGTGCATGAGTCGCGTCTGATTCGCCCCAGCCCGCGGGTGCTGGTGTGCGTACCCTGTGGTTCCACCCAGGTTGAGAGACGCGCCATCAAGGAATCGGCCAACGGGGCCGGCGCTCGTGAAGTCTATCTGATTGACGAGCCCATGGCGGCTGCCATTGGTGCCGGCCTGCCGGTGGATGAACCGCGCGGTTCCATGGTTCTGGATATTGGTGGGGGTACTTCGGAAGTCGCCATCATCTCGCTGAACGGCATCGTGTACGCCAATTCGGTGCGCATCGGTGGTGATCGCTTTGATGAGGCCATAATCAATTATGTACGCCGCAATTACGGCACCCTGATTGGTGATGCCACCGCGGAACGCATCAAACACGAAATCGGTAGCGCCTATCCGGGCACCGAAATGCTGGAGATTGAAGTCAAAGGGCGCAATCTAGCCGAAGGTATTCCTCGCAGTTTTTCACTCAACAGCAACGAGATTCTGGAAGCCTTGCAGGAACCACTGTCCGGTATCATCAGCGCAGTCAAAACCGCACTGGAACAAACTCCGCCCGAACTGGGATCGGATGTAGCCGAAAGAGGTATTGTGCTGACCGGTGGTGGCGCTTTGCTGCGTGATCTGGATCGCTTGCTGGAAGAAGAAACCGGTCTGCCCGTCATTGTGGCGGAAGACCCGCTTACCTGCGTGGCGCGTGGTGGTGGTCTCGCCCTGGAACTGATGGATGAACGCGGCGGTCATTTTCTCAGTCAGGAATAGCCATTAACCCGATTTTCTCTCACGGCCCTTCAGTAACCGCCAGATTAATACTGGCGGTTTTGCTTTCTGTCGCGCTGATGACCGTTGATCACCGTTTTGACCAGTTTGCCAAAGTACGCACTTTCCTTGCCAATATAGCCGCCCCTGTGCATTACCTGGCCGCTCTGCCGGTTGAAATTTTCAGCCAGCTATCCGGTAGTTTGCAAAGTGCCGACGATCTGCAGCAACGCAATGCCGACCTCAGGCGTAAAAACCTGTTGCTTTCCGCACGCCTGCAAAAAACCGCCGCGCTGGAAGCTGAAAATTTACGTTTGCGTGATTTACTCGGCTCATCCGGCAAGTTGCATGATCAAATTCTGATTGCCGAATTGATTGCTATTGATCTGGACCCTTTCAAACATCAGGCGGTCATCAACAAAGGTTCCGGTGATGGTGTTTATAAAGGCCAGGCGGTGCTGGATGCCAACGCGGTTATGGGGCAGGTCATTCAGGTCAGCCCTATCAGCGCAACAGTACTCATGATTACCGATGCCAGCCACGCACTGCCGGTACAGGTTAATCGCAGCGGCCTGCGCGGAATAGCCAGCGGCACCGGCCAGCTGGATCAATTGCAACTGCATAATCTGCCGCTTAATTCTGATATTGAAGTGGGCGACCTGTTGGTCACCTCCGGCCTTGGCGGACGCTTTCCTGCGGGCTACCCGGTCGGCCAGGTCAGCCGCATAGAAAAGCCGGCGGGCGCGCCCTTTTTAAGTGTCTATGCACGCCCCAGCGCACACCTGGAACGGGCGCGGGAATTATTACTGGTCATTCCGCGTGACAACCAGTCAATCACCGCAGCCAGCCTTACACAAGCTGATAACGATGCGGCCGACAATGATATGAGTCCACTATGAAATCACACGGTGGATGGATTATTGCAGCCAGCTTTCTGGCCGCGTTATTACTGGAATTGATCCCCTTGCCGGAGTGGGCACGCTTTGTGCGGCCGCAATGGAGTGTGCTGGTGCTCATTTACTGGTCTATTGCCGCACCCCAACGCGTGGGCGTGGGTTACGCCTGGCTGCTAGGCATTATTCAGGATGTGCTGACCGGCACTTTATTGGGGCAACACGCACTGGGCATGATTTTTGTGGCCTTTATTGCCAACCGCCTGCATAAACGCATACGGGTATTTCCCCTGTGGCAGCAATCCATGCTGGTATTGCTAATGTTGCTGCTCGATCAATTACTGCAATTCTGGACACTGGGCGTCATCGGCCAGTCTCCAAAAGGCCTGAATTACTGGGTACCCGCCTTTGTCGGCATGCTGTTATGGCCATGGATGTTTATTGTTCTGCGTGATATTCGCCGCCGCTTTCATGTGCAATAAAACGGCTTGCCAGCCTTTGGAGCCCCATACTGAAATGATGCAAAACAGTCAGCGGGTACGATGAGTCAGCTTGATTTCAAAGACTTCCGTCAGGAAAAACGCCTGTTCGGGCTGCGCGCCATTCAATCCGGCCTGCTGGTTATTGTGTTGCTGCTGGTAGTGGCCGGGCGCATGTTTTATCTGCAAATACTCATGCACGATCATTACCAGACCCGCTCTCGTGATAATCGGGTAAAAGTGCTGCCATTAGCACCGACCCGGGGTCTGATTTATGATGCCAACGGGGTATTGCTGGCCGATAATCAGCCCACCTACACACTGGAACTGTTCCCCGAAAAACTGCACAACTTTGATGACACAGTGGCGCGCTTGCGTGAGCTGATTGACATCCGTGAAACGGATATTGAACGTTATAACAAATTGCGCAAACGACGACGGCGTTTTGAAGGCATTCCACTACGCCTGCATCTCAGTGATGAAGAAATCGCACGCATTGCCATTAACAGCCATGAATTTCCTGAAGTACGCGTCAAAGCGGCTCTGTTAAGAAAATATCCATTAGGTGAACTGACCGCCCATGTTTTGGGCTACGTGGGGCGTATCAATGAAAAAGAATTAAGCAAAATCGATCCTTCCGAATATGCCGGCACCAGCTTTATCGGTAAAAACGGTATCGAAAAATCCTATGAAGAAATCCTGCATGGGCGGGTCGGTCTGCAACAGATAGAAGTGAATGTCGGTGGACGAAAATTACGGGTGCTGGATCAATCTCCCGCCACCCGTGGAGCGAACCTGAGGCTGAATCTGGATATTCGTCTGCAACGCGCCGCCTATGATGCACTGGGAGATTACAACGGTGCTGCGGTAGCCATCAACCCGCAAACCGGCGGTATTCTGGCCCTGGTCAGCAAACCCGGCATGGATCCCAATCTGTTTGTTGAAGGCATCAGCAGCAAGGCTTACACCGCACTAAAAGACTCTCCTGACAAACCGCTGTTTAATCGCGCGCTTAGGGGTACTTATCCGCCCGGCTCCACGGTCAAGCCTTTTTTTGGACTGGCCGGGCTGGAAACCCATACCCGTCTGGCCTCGGAAACAACCTTTTGCCCGGGCTTTTACCGCCTGCCGTGGCACAGCCACAAATATCGTGACTGGAAGAAAGCCGGGCATGGCTATACCGATTTGAACAAGGCGATTGAACAATCCTGTGATGTTTATTTCTACACCCTGGCGCATTCACTGGGTATTGATGTCATGCATGACTTTATGGCTCAATTTGGTTTTGGGAAAAAAACCGGAGTTGATCTGCCGGGTGAACAACATGCCATACTGCCTTCACGCGAATGGAAGAAAAAACGACTTAAAACGGTCTGGTATCCGGGAGAAACCCTCATCATGGGCATAGGCCAGGGTTATTTCACCGTAACCGCATTACAACTGGCCAGTGCAACCGCAACCCTGGCAGCTCGCGGCAAGCACCACGTGCCCCGGCTGGTAGCCGATATAATTACACCGGAAGGAAAAACCATTGCCCCCCCGACCCCCAGAGCCACCCAAATTGAGCGCAAGCAGGATGAAAACTGGGACACCGTCATTCAGGCCATGAGCAACGTGGTGGAAGGCAGCCGTGGAACCGCCCGGCGCATTCGTAACGAACATTATCGTATTGCCGGAAAAACAGGTACCGCACAAGTCTTTACGGTGGCTCAGGATGCAAAATATGATGCAGACAAAATCAGTAAAAAAAACCGCGACCACGCCTTGTTTATGGCCTTTGCACCGGTTGAAAACCCGCAAATTGCGGTGGCTGTGATTGTTGAAAACGGTGGTCACGGTGGTTCAGTGGCGGCGCCTGTGGCTAAAGCCATGATGGATGCCTATCTACTGGACAACACGAAGCAGGAGCCGGCACGATGAGTTTATATTCCGGTACTTATTCCCCCAGCGGCTTGTCGGAATCCAACCCGGTCAAACATCCCGGCCTGCTGGCTCGCCTGCACCTGGACCTTACTTTACTGTCCAGCCTGATCTTGTTGTGCCTGTTCGGATTGATTGTGCTTTATAGCGCCGCCGACCAGCACTGGGCAGCCATCTACCGGCAATTGCTCCGGCTGGGAGCCGCCTATATTGTCATGCTGGTAATCGCACAAATTCCTCCTGCCATAATGCGCCGCTGGACACCGGCCATTTACAGTATCGGCCTGCTGTTGCTGATTGCGGTTCTGGTTTTCGGACACGTTGGAAAAGGCGCGCAACGCTGGCTTGATTTAGGCGTCTTTCGTTTTCAGCCGTCCGAAATGATGAAGCTGGCCGTACCCATGATGGTGGCCTGGTTCATCTCGGAACGCACCCTGCCACCGCGCTTCCGTCACCTGCTGGGAGCCATGCTGATTATCGCCATACCGGCATTTCTGATTGCCCGCCAACCGGATCTGGGAACCAGTCTGCTGGTAGCCAGTGCCGGCCTGCTGGTGCTGTTTCTGGCCGGCATCAGTTGGCGTCTGATCATGGGAGCCATCGGGATGGCCGCCGCTATGGCTTACCCGCTGTGGTATTTTATGCACGATTATCAGCGCCAACGGGTTCTGACTTTTCTTAATCCGGAAAGTGATCCACTGGGGCATGGCTATCACATCATCCAGTCTAAAATCGCCATCGGCTCAGGTGGACTGTACGGCAAGGGCTGGCTGTTCGGCACCCAGTCTCACCTTGAATTTCTGCCGGAGCGTTCTACCGATTTCATCTATGCGGTCATCTCGGAAGAATTCGGCCTGTTAGGTGTTTCGCTGCTGCTGAGCCTGTACGCGTTTATTATTATACGCGGGCTTTATCTGGCCACCCAGGGACAAAGCACCTACGGGCGTTTGCTGGCTGGCGCATTGATTATGACCTTTTTTGTCTATGTACTGGTGAATACCGGCATGGTCAGTGGTCTGCTGCCGGTTGTGGGCGTGCCTTTGCCACTCATCAGCTATGGCGGAACTTCACTGGTGACCCTGATGGCCGGTTTCGGTATTCTCATGTCGGTCTATACACACAGAAAATTATTGCCGACATAGAAGGCCAACTTAACCTTTATGGAAAATAAACTTACCTGATTACCCCCATGGCTCAGCCATGCTCAACAACCGCTGAGGCATTGGAGGTGTACGTAGTGCAACATAAGCAAGCCTTGGGATC
>JAHXHF010000393.1 GCA_025656895.1 gamma proteobacterium symbiont of Bathyaustriella thionipta | reverse complement strand
ATCCCAAGGCTTGCTTATGTTGCACTACGTACACCTCCAATGCCTCAGCGGTTGTTGAGCATGGCTGAGCCATGGGGGTAATCAGGAAAATATAACTATTTTGATCGCTCCATGATTAGAATAATTATGTGGATGACAAAAGGTCCTACGCACCCTGAAACGAATGTTGAATTTACCGACTGGAATCAGGTGAACAAGTTTGGGGAATTAATTTGTACTATGTAGTTTGTGCAATGAAAAACTACATACTTTGATCCCTTGTCGTGTTGATTTTAGCGCTTAGCTGAGTGGTTTCATCTATCTTCATCATTACTACTTTCAGTGACTAGCTGAGCGGCACATTTTTTCAAGGCCAGCCGGTCAGGTTTGCCCAGGCTGGTGGTGGGTAGTTGCTCAAGTTTTACTATTTGACGAGGTCGTTGCCAGCTATCCAGATGCTTTTGACACCATTGATCGACGCTGTGGCAACTGCTACTACCGTTATATAGCAGTACCAGCCGGTCACCCCAGGTGGCATCTTCAATAGAACTTATAGCTACCTGCTGAATGCCCGGGCATCGGCTGATCCGTGCTTCCAGGCTTTGCGGGTCAATATTGTAACCACCACTGACCAGTTGCTGGTCACTGCGGCCACAGTGATGCAGATGGCCCTGTTCATCCAGATAGCCGTTATCCGAACTGATAAATCCTTCTGCAATATCCAGAGGTTCACGATGGCAGTAGCCTTGCATCAGCATGGGGCCTTTTATGCGAATACGCCCTTGCCGACCGTTCGCTAGTATATGTCCCTGTTGATCAAAAATTTCCAGGCTACAATTTTTGACCGGTTTGCCTACCTTGCCGGTTTTCCAGTCTGCGGTAACAGGGCACAAAGTTACATGAGAAGCGGTTTCGCTCATGCCCCAGGTAACGCTTATCGGCCAGCCCATGTGTAAAGCTTTTTGTGCCAGCGATGTGGATAAAGGCCCACCCCCGACCAGTACAGTGCGCAGACTGGCGGGCAGGTGACTTTTGCCCTGAATATCCAACAGTTGCTGCAGCATGGCCGGAACCAGTGACAGGTGTGTTACAGAATGTTGCTGTACATGCTGAAAAATTTGTTTGGCATCAAAGTTTTCCTGAATAAACATGGTGGCGCTGGCGTGCAGGCAGCGTAATAAAATGGCAAAGCCGGCAATGTGCTGCATGGGCAGGCAGTTTAACCATATATCGGTGGCTGTCAGGCCGCTAAAATGGCGCGAGCTTTCCACTGCCGCGAGAAGACTGTTGCCATTGTGACGGCTAATTTTAGCGCTTCCAGTGCTGCCACTGGTGGCTATTAGAAGCTGCGTTTGAGTCGGCTTCAAAGCCTGTGGCAAGCAGTCTGCAGGGGCTTGCTGTGGGCGTGCAGGGGGCAGACTAAAACATGCCAGGCCGGGATAGTGTTTCGGGGTGTCGGTGATTAACTGGCGGATATTGCATTGTTTGAGCAACCGTAGCCCATCCTGCTGCCGGGGTTTCAATGGCAGTAGAGGACAGCCCAGATAGAAAGCTAATAATGCGCTGTGCGCCAGTTGCCGTTTACTGGCGCAAACGACCGCTACAGGTTTACCGGGAATCAGCCCCGCCTGTCTATAGTGGGCGGCCAGATTTTGCGTGTGCTGATATAAATCAGCGTAGCTGTAGCGCTTTTCGGGCGTAAGCCAGGCAGTGTGCTGCGGGCTGTTCTGCCGGGCCTGCTCAAGCCAGTCGAACAGTGCATTCGCAGTCATGATGGCTGTCTATCCGCTTGATTACTTTTACCTGAAAACAAATGATTCTTCAGCCTGCCTGCTCGTCTTTACTGGATACGGCAGTGTAGTGCATTAAACCAGTGGCTTCTACAGGTATATACTGGTGGAAAAGCCGGCCCGGCCGGTCTGCGCTGATAAGGCTTGCAAGCGCCTGAATGAGTTAGTCGGGCGATAATGAATCACACAAGGTGCCATTTCCATGACTGTTATTGAGCGACTCTTGCAGACCGGTTTGCAACGCAGCTTCGCGAAGCTGATGCAGTTTGAAATGGGCCTGTCTCCCGCTATTCCTGAAGTGACGCGGGAAAAAGTACCGGTTCTTTATATCCATATCCCTTTTTGCGAATCTCTTTGTCCCTTTTGTTCCTTTCATCGGGTTCTGTTGAACCATTCTAAAGCAACGGCTTATTTCAAGGCTCTGCGAGAAGAGTTACGCATTATTGCCGATAAGGGTTATCAGCCGGACATTATATACGTTGGCGGAGGCACCCCCACGGTATTGCCGCATGAACTGGCAGCAACTCTGGATCTGGCTCGTGCTCTGTTTCCAGTCAGGCAGTTGTCGGTGGAAACCAATCCCAATCATCTGCGTGAGGATATATTCTCCATTTTACAATCGGTTGGTGTTGACCGTTTGTCGGTCGGCATACAAAGCTTTGATGATGCGCTACTCAAAGGTATGGGGCGTTATGAGACTTATGGCAGTGGTGAGCAAATGCGTGAACGCCTGCAGTGGGCGCAGGGTCAGTTCACAACACTGAATGCCGATATGATCTTCAATCTGCCGGGGCAGACAGAGGCCTCTTTACTACGGGATATGGATATTCTGCTGCATCAGATTCAGGTCGATCAGGCCTCGGTTTATCCGCTCATGAATTCCACGCATAGCAGCAAAGCCATGCAGCAGTCCATGGGAGATTATTCATTGCGTAACGAGAAGTTCTTTTTTGACCGTATTCGTGAGCAGATGGCGCATGACTACCAGCCGTCATGCGTGTGGTGCTATTCAAAAAATACCACGCTGGCTGATGAATATATTACGGCCGACACGGCTTATATCAGTGCCGGAAGCGGCGCGTTCAGCTATCTGGGGGGTGTTCTGTATGCCAATACCTTTGCCATCAATCGCTATGCTCGCCTGATCAATAAAAAAGCCACGGCTATTACCGCTAGTCGTGCACTGCCGCTCTATCAGCAAGCTCGTTATGATCTGCTGATGGGGCTGTTCGGACTTTCTTTCCCGGTTGACGATTTTCGCCAAAAATACGACGAACAGTTCTTCAAACTGCTGTGGAAGGAAATGCTGCTGCTGCAAATGTGCGGGGCTGTCGAAAAGGATGCCAGGCAGATTCGCCTGACCCGGAGGGGGGGGATATTACTGGGTTATTATGATGCGCGAGTTCTTCTCGGGCGTAAATAACTTCAGGGATCAGATGCGGGCACAGGTAAAAGCCGAGCGGGCCATGCAGGATGTCACTATTCAACTGGCGGAAAGGCTTTAAGACGCCTCTATTAATCCATGGACAAGCCGCTTATGGCTGGTGTTCTTATTCGAAGCTTGATTGCCCGATTTTGGCCTGTGGATAAGCCAGCAGACGCTGACATGAAACAGTCATGCCACCGGACAAGCTGACCTGGATCAATTGCCATATTTTTTTTATGCTTTTTTCTGATTTCCTGTCCTATACTGTCTGTGAGCAGAGCCATAAATACGAATCACTGCACGGCAAAGAATAAGCAAAATATCCGCTGAATATTTGCAGGGTGCAGTTTCAGAGATGTCACGCACTTGTCCGGAGGAGAATGTTGCTATGGGTATCCAGCAGACCTTTTATGAAGCCATGCGCGAGCATGGTATTACACGCCGCAGTTTCCTGAAATTCTGTAGTCTTACCGCAGCGGGGCTGGGTCTGGGGCCGGAATTTGCCGGAACCATCGCGCACGCTCTTGAGACCAAGCCACGCACCCCGGTCATCTGGCTACATGGTCTGGAATGTACCTGCTGTAGTGAATCATTCATTCGTTCCGGTCACCCGCTGGCGGCGGATGTGATTTTGTCGATGATTTCACTGGATTATGACGATACGCTGATGGCGGCTGCCGGTCATCAGGCAGAAGAAATTCTGGAACAAACCATCGAAAAATACGATGGTAACTTTATTCTCGCCTGCGAAGGCAATCCACCGCTGAATGAAGATGGTATGTACTGCATTCAGGCGGGTAAGCCCTATGTAGAAAAACTTCGGCGTATGGCCGATCATTGCAAAGCCATTATCGCCTGGGGTTCCTGCGCTTCCTGGGGCTGTGTACAGGCGGCTCATCCGAATCCGACTCGTGCGACTCCCATTCACAAGGTGATTACCGACAAACCGGTTATTAAAGTACCGGGTTGTCCGCCCATCGCCGAGGTCATGACCGGCGTCATCACCTATATGCTGACTTTCGACCGCTTTCCGGAACTGGACAGGCAGGGTCGTCCGAAAATGTTCTATGGCCAGCGCCTGCATGACAAATGCTATCGGCGGCCGCATTTCGATGCCGGTCAGTTTGTCGAACGCTTTGATGATGAAGGTGCACGCAAAGGTTATTGCCTGTACAAGATGGGCTGCAAAGGGCCGACCACCTACAATGCCTGCTCTACGGTAGAGTGGAATGGCGGTTTGTCGTGGCCGGTAAAATCCGGTCATGGTTGTCTGGGCTGCGCGGAAGATAACTTCTGGGATCGCGGTTCCTTTTACAGCTCAGTGACCAATCTTAATGTACCCGGCGGGGTAGAATTGACCGCCAATCAGGTGGGTGGCGTGCTTGCGGGTGCGGCGGCTGTGGGTGTTGCGGCTCACGCAGCGGCATCGGTTATCAGCCATTCTGTGGATAGTAACAAGGGAGGCAAGCAGTCATGACTGAGACAGTCACCGCCAACGGTTTTAAACTAGACACCAGCGGCCAACGGGTGGTGGTCGATCCCATCTGCCGTATTGAAGGCCATCTGCGCATCGAGGTTAATCTTGATGACGAGCAGGTGATTCAAAATGCGGTCTCTACCGGTAATATGTGGCGAGGTCTTGAGGTGATTCTCAAGGGACGCGATCCACGCGATGCCTGGGCCTTTACCGAGCGCATCTGCGGTGTTTGCACCGGTGTACACGCACTGACTTCTGTGCGCGCTGTGGAAGATGCGCTGAAAATCCAGATTCCTGCCAATGCCAATCACATTCGTAATCTGATGATGCTGGCGCAATATACGCAGGATCATCTGGTGCATTTTTATCATTTGCATGCGCTTGACTGGGTGGATGTGGTCAGTGCTCTGAAAGCAGACCCA
Source organism: gamma proteobacterium symbiont of Bathyaustriella thionipta (assembly GCA_025656895.1). Lineage (GTDB taxonomy): Bacteria > Pseudomonadota > Gammaproteobacteria > Chromatiales > Chromatiaceae > JAHXHF01. The sequence continues at coordinate 5,135 of JAHXHF010000393.1, read as the reverse complement.
AAGGCAACTTCAGAGCTGCAGCAGAGTATTTCACCCTGGCCCAAGTCTTCTCCGGGTTATTTTCGCGATACCCAGGCACGCTTGAAACGCTTTGTTGAATCGGGTCAGCTGGGGCCTTTCTCCAATGCTTACTGGGGCAGTCCGGCGTATAAATTACCGCCTGAAGCTAATCTGATGGCGGTTACCCATTATCTTGAAGCGCTCGATTTTCAGCGTGAAATTGTCAAGATTCATACTATTTTCGGCGGGCGTAATCCGCACCCGAACTGGGTGGTTGGCGGTATGCCCTGTTCTTTCAGTCTGGATGGCACCGGCGGCATTAACATGGAATGGCTGAATTTGGTGTCTTCTATTATTGACCGTTCCATCACCTTTATTGATCAGGTTTATATTCCTGATTTGAAGGCTATTGCTTCTTTCTATAAAGACTGGGGTTTTGGTGGCGGCCTGTCGAGCCAGAATCTGCTTTCCTACGGTGATTTTCCGATCGTTGCCAATGACCGCTCACTGGAAAATATGATGATGCCGGGTGGCGCCATCATTAATGGTGATTTGTCCAAAGTGCATGATGTGGACGTGCGTGATCCTGAACAGATTCAGGAATTTGTCACTCATTCCTGGTATGAGTACCCGGATGAGAACAAGGGCCTGCATCCCTGGGATGGCATTACCGAGCCGCACTTTGAGCTGGGTCCGAACGCCAAAGGCAGCAAGACCAATATTGAACAGATTGATGAAAATGCCAAGTATTCGTTCATCAAGGCGCCACGCTGGCGTGGTCATGCAATGGAAGTCGGGCCGTTGGCGCGTTATGTGGTGGCTTACGCACGCGGTAATGAAGAGATCAAAGAGCAGGTCGATGGCCTGTTGCATGATCTTGACCTGCCGTTGAGTGCTTTGTTTTCCACCCTTGGGCGTACCGCTGCACGGGGTCTGGAATGTTCCTGGGCGGCACACAAGATGCGTACTGTGTTTGACAGTATGATGGCTAATCTGAAAGCCGGTGATACGGCTACCGCCAATATGGATATGTGGGAACCTTCCAGCTGGCCGACCGATGTAAAAGGTGTCGGCTACGGCGAAGCCCCGCGTGGTTCGCTGGGTCACTGGATACACATCAAGGATAGCAAAATCGAAAACTATCAGGCGGTGGTACCCACCACCTGGAATGCGTCACCACGAGATCCGGCCGGTAACATCGGTGCTTACGAGGCTGCCCTGCTGGGTACGCCGGTAGCCAATGCCGATCAGCCACTGGAAATTCTGCGTACCATTCACAGTTTTGATCCCTGTCTGGCCTGCTCTACCCATGTGATGTCACCCGATGGTGAGGAGTTGGCAACAGTCAAGGTTCGCTAAACAGAGGGAAATGCTATGAAGATTAATGTGGCAAGTGGTCCGCACGATCCGGCTAACCAGAAAGCGGTGTATGTGTTTGAGGCTCCGGTGCGATTGTGGCACTGGCTGCATACCTTCAGTTTCCTGGTGCTGGCAGTGACGGGGTATCTGATCGCTAATCCTCTACCTTCTTTGGCGGGGGAAGCCAGCGATCATTTTCTGATGGGCAATATTCGTCTGATTCATTTCATTGCGGCCTATGTGTTTGCTATCGGCTTTGCGGTGCGTATCTACTGGGCACTGATGGGCAATCGCTACGCGCGTGAAATCTTCTATCTGCCTTTCTGGAAAATCGAATGGTGGAAAGGGCTGTTTCACGAAGTCCTTTTTTATCTGTTTCTTCGCCGCATGCAGGATAAAACGCTGGGGCATAATCCATTGGCGCAGGCCGCCATGTTTTTTCTCAATACGCTTATGACCTTCTTTATGATCGGTACCGGTTTTGCGTTGTACGGCGAAGGGCTGGGTTCCGGCAGTTGGGCCGATCAGATGTTTGGCTGGATTATTCCTCTAATGGGCGGTTCCGAAGCCGTTCATAACTGGCACAATATGGGCATGTGGGTGATGATTACCTTTGTTGTTATCCATATTTATATGGCGGTACGGGCCGATATTATCGGTCGGGAAAGCAGCGTCAGCACCATCATCGGTGGCTGGCGCATGTTCAAGGATGATCAACCCTGATGCCAGTTGATAGCGATGTCGATACCCTGATTCTGGGTATAGGGAATATTCTGTGGGCGGATGAAGGCTTTGGTGTACGTTGTGTGGAAGCGCTGAATGCCCGTTATGAATTTGATGATCATGTGCGCCTTATGGATGGCGGTACTCAGGGGCTGTTCCTGCTGCCCTGGGTCAGCCATGTGTCACGCCTGTTGATTTTTGATGCCATTGACTTCGGCCTTAAGCCCGGCGAACTGCGGGTCATTCTTGATGATGATGTACCGCAATACATGGGTGCGAAAAAGGTCAGCATGCACCAGACTGGTTTTCAGGAAGTGCTGATGTCGGCTCGCCTGCTGAATGAGCAGCCCCAGCAGCGGGCGCTGATCGGTGTGCAGCCAGAGCAACTGGATGACTATGGCGGCAGTCTGCGTGATGGAACCCGCCAGCGTATACCGGAAGCCTTGAGCCGCGCCTGCACACTGCTGGATGAGTGGGGCGTAGCTTACCGCGAACGCGCAACACCGCTGGATGTGCTGGATCTGATCGGCCCGGGTGAACTGGAAATGAGCACTTACGAACTGGGCAGACCACAATAATGCACCCACTGATTCAGCGTCTTTTTGATGACTACGGCTATGCCGAGGTCAGTCACCAGACACATGCAGACTTTATCGGCCAAAGTGGTTTTACGGTACTGTTTTTTGCCGGTGATCCCAAACGTTTTCGTGACACTACCGATGTGGCGGTGGTTTTGCCGGAACTGGTAAAGGCCTTTAATGGCGGGCTGACTGCCGGTGTGGTGACGAGCGATGCAGAAAAAGAATTACAGCGACACTACGGTTTTTCAGCCTGGCCGGCATTGGTGTTTTTACGCGATGGTGGCTATCTGGGTGCTATTACCGAAATTCAGAACTGGAATGAATATTTACAGACGATCAATACATTGATGAGCGCCGAAGTGACGCGTCCACCGGGCTTCAAAGTGCCGGTGGTGAATGGCTGAGCAGGTGGAGACAATGCATGGAATTTGATAACAGTGTGGTGGTGAATTTAACCGGCCTGGGCAGCCAACCGGCAGAAACAGAAAATGGAAGCCTGGGTTTTATCAGTCTGCCCACCGAAATGGATCATTATTGTGCGCCGGATATGCCGGAACCGGAACAGGTATTGCATCTGCACGGTGCCAAACAAGTCTGTCACTGGCTCAGTCAGGTGCTGGCTGAATATCGTGTGGGTGGTGAAACCCGTATGGCTGATATTTCCGCACTGGATGCTGCCAACCGGGAACTGGTCAATCAAATTCTGGGCGAAGGTGAAGTCAGCCTGAGATACGCGGATGATGACATCCAGGTGCGCATGCAGGAATCGGTACTGGCCGGACTCTGGCGTACCTTTTATCTGGATGACCAGCAACAGATTTTACGTGACATTATCGAAGTCGGCGATGTGCCGGTACTGGCGCGTAGAACGCCGCATACGCAGACGGCAGCAAAGCTGTTGCAAAGCCGTGCGCCGCAGGACGTCATGAACGCACTGCCTATTCTGACTGAATTGCAGGAGCAGGTGAACCTTTGGCAGCCGGGCAAGCTGGCGCATGTTATTAATCTCACATTACTACCGCAGTCGCCCGCTGATTTACAGTTTCTGGACACAACACTGGGTACCGGGCCGGTTGAAACCCTGTCACGCGGCTACGGTGATTGCGCCATCAGCAGCACCGCCTATCCCGGTATCTGGTGGGTGCGTTATACCAATTCCATGGGCAAGCTGATTCTGAATACACTGGAAGTTACCGATATTCCGGCGGTGGCATGCGCCGCGCAGGAAGACCTGGATGATTCAGCCCGGCGTTTTCAGGAACTGCTGGAGCCTTACTGGGCAGAACTGGCATGAGCGCCATGCTGGACAGTCAGCGTATTCAGGATGATACGCGCATGGAATGTCGTATTTGCTGGTATGTGTATGATCCGGATCCGGCGCTTGGAGACGAACTGGAACAGATTCCGGCCGGTACTTCGTTTACATCACTGCCATCACGCTGGAGCTGCCCGCAATGTAATGCGGCACAGGAAATGTTTCTGCCACTGGCGAATGAATGAAACAGCAAACAACAGAACTGCAGCAACTGGCAGACGCCTACCGTAACAAGGTACAGGCGCGTATGCGCGACTTGCCTGTATACAATGCCGCTCTTCAGGTCGAGACACTGGGCTTCAGTCTGTATGAAGGCCGTTTATGTGGCGTGTTGATTACCCCCTGGTGCATGAATCTGCTGCTGTTACCGGGCGCAGATGACAACTGGACGGCATTAGCGCCGGGCAAGACGATGGATCTGAGCTTTCCGGCCGGTGAATACAGCTTTACACTGAGTCTCACGCAAGACATTATGCCTCATCTGAGCCTGCCCCTGTTTACCACCGTGCTGGATTTCAAAGACCAGGACATGGCGCGGGATGTGGCTCGTGAAGTATTGCGATGCCTGTACCGGGAAACGGAACACAAAGCTTCTGTTGATCCGCTGGCGACCGAGCTGGATAAAAGGCATAAAAAGGCTCTGTCAAGACGGGATTTTTTACGCGGCCGCTTGTCGGAGCAGGGTGGTTATGATGCATGAACTGTCGGTCTGTATCGCGTTGATGGAACAGGTTGAGCGTATTGCGCGTGAACATGAAGCCGCGCAGGTCGATAAAATTGTGTTACAACTGGGGCCGTTATCCGGTGTGGAAGCCGATTTGCTGCGTCATGCCTGGCCGCTGGCTTCGGTCGGCACACTGGCAGAGTCGGCTGAACTGGTGATTGACAGTATGCCGGTAAAAGTTAAATGTACGCACTGTGGCGCAATTTCGGAAGTGCCGCCCAATCGTTTATTGTGTGCGGACTGTGGTGATTTTCGTACTCGTCTGCTAAGCGGTGATGAAATGCTGCTGGCTAATCTGGAACTGTCACAAATACATCAGCCAACGGAGTCACAGGCAACATGTGTCTAGGAGTCTGTCGGACTTAACAGACATAATTTAGTATAATAGTAGGAAGTTTATAACAAACCAAAAAAACAAAATGTCTGTAAAATT
>JAHXHF010000030.1 GCA_025656895.1 gamma proteobacterium symbiont of Bathyaustriella thionipta | reverse complement strand
TACAGGCATTATAATCTTTAGTCCACTGAACAGTATATAGATTATTGTTTTTCTTAGGGTTTAATCGTTTTCGTTCAAACACTACATAGGCTAGCAGACCCGCAATCCATGGGCCCAACCATATTGAAACAAAACCTAGCGCTACCAGAACTCCCTCCGCACCCCGAGTTTTCACTAAGTACCATGGAAATGCTATTGGCCAGAATACATAAACCAGCAAACCGAAATCGAATGGTTTTTCAAAATCTCTTCTATCAGCATCGTAATATGCCCACAAAATGCTCAGCAAGAAGAATACTACGCTCCAAATAGATTGGGTAGATTCTGAAACCTCTTTACCTTGCAGGTTAAATAATACTTCGATAGTGCCCAGGCAAATTGAAAGAACAATAAGAGCGTAAATATACAGTGTATTATTTTGTTTCATTTCTAACACCTGAATCATTATCTTCTGCCTTGTTTTCCGGCTCACCGATTTTGGGAATCAGAGGGTCATCATCATCCATCAGAATGCGATAGGCGGGACCTTCCATATCTTCAAACTGGCCGTTACGCACTGACCAGACAAAAAACCACACCGCTATGGCCAGCAATATCAGCGCCAGCGGTATCAATAGAAACAGGATGCTCATGAGGCTTTTTCCATATTGACCCGCCGCAGACGGAGCGAGTTAAACACCACCACCAGCGAGCTTAAAGACATGCCAATAGCGGCCATCCAGGGGGCGATCAGCCCGATGGCGGCCAGCGGCACCAGTACGACATTGTAAGCGATGGCCCAGGCAAAGTTTTGACGAATAACAGCCAAAGTATGAATAGCCAGATTCCGCCCCGCCAGCAGACTGTTAAGTGATTCCGACAAAATCACCATATCGGCCGAGGATTGCGCCAGCTGCGTACCGCCGCCCATGGCAATAGAGACATTGGCTGCCGACAGTACCGGCGCGTCGTTCACCCCGTCACCCACCATGGCGACCACTTCACCCTGCTGTTGCAATTGCTGAATACGTTGCAGTTTGTCCTGCGGAGTGGCGGCGGCCTGCCAGTCCGCTATATCCAGTTTTTCGGCCAGATGCCGAACCGGGCCACTGGCATCACCACTGAGCAGCGATACCTTGATACCCATTTGCTGTAAGCCTGCTACCGCACTGGCAGCATCGGCGCGCATCGCATCGTGTAATTCCACACAGGCGAGCAGTTGCTTTTCATCGGCCAGCGCCACTAGCGTGGCATGGCCGCTGATGGCCGGCGCTTGCATACCCGCTTCTAAAACAAAGTCTAATTTTCCGGCACGGTATTTTTTCCCGTCTATGCGCCCTTCCACTCCGCCACCGGGCTCGGATCGTAACGCTTCCACCGCCCGAGGTTGTGCCAGTTCGGCCAGTACCTGAGCCAGCGGATGCTCGGAACCCTGTTCCAGAGTGGCTAACAGCTGCCTGATTTCAGCCTCACTATGGCTGCTGAAATTATGTATTTTTCCCACACTCAGTTTGCCCTGTGTCAGAGTGCCGGTCTTGTCAAAAACAATCTGCGTGACTTTGGCCAGTGTTTCCAGGGCGTGACCGCGAGTGGTGAGCAGGCCATGACGGGTGAGCCGACCACTGGCCACGGTCAAAGCCACCGGAGTAGCCAGCGACAGCGCACAGGGGCAAGTCACCACCAGTACCGCCAGGGTTATGGGCAGCACCTGGGTAGGGTCTATCCACCACCACAGCAGCGCCACCGATGTTGCCAGCAACAACAGCAGCGATACAAACCAGCGCGCCACCCGATCCGCCAGTTGCGCCAGCCGGGGTTTTTCGCTTTGCGCGCGTTCCAGCAGGCGCACTATGGCAGATACGCGTGTATCCTGACCAATCTTTTCCACCCGCATTTGCAACGGGCTTTCCACATTGATGCTGCCGCCGGTCAGTTCATCGTGAAGCGTGCGCGCGACCGGCAGGCTCTCACCACTGAGCAGCGATTCATCCACACTGCTTTGGCCGTCCACCACCACGCCGTCTGCCGGCACCGGCTCACCCGGCTTGATGAGTACAATGTCTCCCACGCATAATTCATTCACCGCTACCCGCTGTGACTGACCGGCCTGCAGGCGTAGCGCGGTATCCGGCAGCAGTTTAATCAGTGCTTCCGCCACCTGACCGGCACGATGGCGCGCGCCCATTTCCAGAAAACGGCTGGCGAGCAGAAAGAATACGAACATACTGGCCGAGTCAAAATATACCGTGCCTTCACCGGTGACGGTGTTAATGGCACTGGCGATAAAGGCGATACTGACCGCCAGTGCTACCGGCACATCCATGCCCGGCTGTTTGCGCTTGATGTCGCGCCAGGCAGCCTGAAAAAAACTTTGCGCGGAATACAGCACCACTATGCTGGCCAGCAGCAGGCTGACCCAACGCAGAAAATTTTCCATGGAAGTATCCATGCCCAGCTTTTCAGCCGCATACATGGGAACCGCCAGCATCATGATCTGCATGGCACCAAGGCCGGCAACGGCCAGGCGCTTAAGCGCGGCAGAGCGTTCTTTACGATACACCGCTTCCTGCCGGCCGGGGTCAAAAGGATGCGCCAGATAGCCAATGGCGGCAATCGCCTTGAGCACATCGCTGAGATGAATCTGTTCGTTATCCCATTTCAGCCGCGCGCGATGCGTACTGTAATTGATCTGGAATGTAATCACGCCCGGCAGTGCCTGTACATGCCGCTCGTTCAGCCACACACAGGCCGCGCACACAATACCTTCCAGAATCAGCGAAGCTTCACGCACATGCTCGCCATCGCTGCGCACAAAGCTTTTTTGCAGTGCTTCCTGATCGTACAGATCCATTTGCTGCAAAGCATCCGGGATCAGTTGTTCGGCTTTACCGCTGGTGCTGGTTCTGTGTTTGTAGAAATCGGTCAGGCCGTTGTCGATAATAGCCCGGGCGACTGCCTGGCAACCAAGACAGCACATGGGCTGTGACTGACCGTTGATGTCGACACAATAATCCACCCCATGAGGAACAGGAAGACCGCAATGAAAGCAGTTTTTGTCGGCTGGCTGTTGCTGTGATTCGCCCATAAACTATGACGGGCGACTACCCGGGTGGCTAGACAGGAAGGGCTGATTATATAAGTTTTTCCTTATACAAGCAAAGCATCTGTCTGACCTGGCTAGGCCATAAACTGATGCAGCAATATGCGTGCGTAATGGTCGAGCAGAAAAAAGGCGAACAACAGGCTAAGATAAAGAATCGAATAGCCGAAAGTTTTCATGGCCTGCGCATCCGAGTCCATGCCGTACAGACGAACCGCGTGATACAGAAAGCCAAAACCCAGTGCCAGCGCACCTGCCAGATAGATCAGGCCACTCATGTGAATAACCGCCGGGGTCACCGATACCGCGATCAACAGCAGGGTGTACAGCACTATCTGCAATTTGGTGAAGGCTACGCCATGCGTGACCGGCAGCATGGGAATGTTTACCTTGGCGTATTCTTTCCTGCGACGGATGGCCAAAGCCCAGAAGTGCGGTGGCGTCCATACAAAGATAATCAAAAACAGCAGCAGTGCCTGACTGTCTATCGAATTGGTGACGGCCACCCAGCCCAGCAGGGGGGGCGCTGCGCCGGCCGCACCACCCAGTACAATATTTTGCGGCGTATTACGTTTCAGAAAAACAGTATAAATAACCGCATAGCCAATCAGTGCCACAAAGGTCAGTAGCGCAGTCAGGGTGTTTACCCAGGTCAGCAGTATGGCCATGGCTGCCGTTGCCATAAACAATGCGAACAACAGGACGCGGGTGCTGTTGATCTGCCCGGATGGCAGCGGACGATTATGCGTGCGATCCATAACCGCATCTATTTTCTGGTCAATCAGATGATTCAGCGCGGCACCCGAGGCGGCTGCTAAACCTATGCCCAGATTAGCCGCCAATAACAACCCTATGGGTACGGTTCCGGTGGGGCTGGCCAGTAACATGCCCACCACTGCGGTAAAAACAATCAGCAATACAACTTTCGGTTTGCATAATTCAAGATAATGACGCCATGAAACTGACTCTATAACCAGAGCCTCTGCGTTCTCTGCTTGTACATCCTGACTTGCCATATTACTACTCCTGAGGGTTTTTCCCGTGGCCGGTTCTAAGCCTTTTGTATTACTTTCAACAAGCGACGCAGATCTTCTGCAACATCTTTCGGTTCTTCGCCCGGCCGGTACAACATCATCACATTCGCTTGGGGATCAACGATAAACAAACTGTCCAGCGGATTGATATTATCAACGCTAAGGATTTCCATGATTCGGCTGATCTGGTCTTCGGGCGCTGCCAGCACCATCATACCTTTATAATCCTGCAGTGTCTGACGTAATTGCGGCAGCGCCTGCACATCATTCAACACCATTATGCGTACAATATCTTTGCTTTGCTCACCCATCAGGCGCCTTATCTGGCGCATGAAATAAAGCTGTTGCTGGCAATCCTGCTGACAGCCACTGTGCGCGGCCGTTAATAAAATCCATTTACCCTGCAGTTCGTTAATCGACACAATCCTGCCGTCAATATCCTGAAATTCCAGCCCGCTGAGGGAGCGCAGTGGTTGCACCAGCTGACCGCGATTACTGGTTGCCGGCTTCGGTAATGAATCCAGATTATTGTAGTACAGCCAGGCCAGCACATTCGGCAGACCGAAAACCAGCAACATCAGCAGGAATGTTTTGCGCCCCTTGATGGATTGTTTGCCGCTTTTTTCTAATTCATTATTCATTGTGTTCTTCCACATCCTGCTGCCCCGGCTTGCGACGGCGAAAACTTAAAGCCAAAAAAGTACCCAGTGCGATCAGGGCAAAGGCGGCCCACTGAAAGGCGTAGCCAATATGCATGCCGACATTGGCATTGAATAGCCTGTCCTTTACCTTGAAGGCGCCGCTTGAGTCCGCGTCAATCGTCATGACATAGGGCGGCAATGTCAGACCACTCCAGTTTTTGAAATAGTCTATATCCAGAAACAACCAGCGATTGCGATCTTCAACAATATCATCAATCGATGCGCCCACCATGGGTACAAATCCTGCCGTATCCAGCTGCGCCAGTAATTCGACGCGGCCTTGCGGCGTTGCCACCGATGGCAAATCCTTACGTTGTCTGGGAGCCGCCACCCAGCCGCGATTGACCAGAACCGCGCTGCTGCCATCATCCGGCAAAAAAGGTGTGATCACGTTATAACCGGCATGCCCCTGGTAAATAATATTATCAAGCAATATGGTCCATTGCGGCAGATAACGCCCCTGTAAACGGAAACGGCGAAAGCGATACTCATCGAGCGTCCGTTTTTCAGCGTCGTATTGTAGGGGCGGCATGGCCAGACGCGCATCAATCTTTTCCTGCAAAGCCTGCTTTTCATCAGCACGATGCAACTGCCACAAGGCCAGCCCGGTAAACAGACCGACACCGGCAATGGTTAACAATAAGCCTGCAATATTCAAGCGGAACTGATATTTGAAACGGGACATACAAACAATAATTCAGTCACAACGCCGGCTTAAGGCGTTATACTGTGCTTCCTGTCAATCTGCTGCTATAGGCTGTCATGTCCATCATCAAAATACTTATTTTAGTTAATCTTGCGCTTATTCTTGTCAGCCTGGCTTCCGGCGTATTCTTTCTGGCCAAAGACAATGGCAAAAAAAACCGTGTGGTTGCCTCACTCACGGTTCGGGTCATACTTTCTTTCACCCTGATTGGCTTACTCTTGTTTGGTTATTTCAGTGGTTCCATTACACCGCATGGCATCTGAAACCAAAAAAGCGGGCGGCCTGTACGCCGCTCGCTTAAGCATCTGGCAAACGCAGAATTACAACCAGTAAACAAAAATATACAGAGCAATCCACACCACATCGACAAAATGCCAGTACCAGGCTACACCCTCGAAGGCAAAATGATTATGTACGGTGAAATGCTTCTTCATGGCACGACCCAGCATAACAATGAGCATGATGGTACCGATGGTGACATGCAAACCATGAAAACCGGTTAACATATAAAAAGTTGAACCGTAGATACCCGAGTCCAGACGCAGATTCATCTCGGTGTAGGCGTGACCGTATTCATAGGCCTGCAGAATAAAGAAGCTGACACCCAGAATAACGGTAAATAGCAGCCCCAGAACCAGTTGCCGGTTACTTTCTTTTTTCAGACCCCAGTGTGCCCAGGTCAGAGTTGCGCCGGAACTGAGCAGAATAATGGTATTGATGAGCGGAATACCGCCCGGCCCCATAGCATGCTTGGCTTCAACATAGCCACTGCCATCCGGCAGACTCAGCGGCGGCCAGCTGTAAGTAAAGTTTTCCCACAGCATGTGTGAGGCACCCAGGTAGCCTTCACCACCCAGATAGGGCAAAGTGATATTACGTAAATAATACAAACAACCAAAGAATGTCAGGAAGAAAAAGACTTCAGAAGTAATGAACCAGAACATGCCCTGTCGAAAGGATCGATCTACCTGTTCGTTATAGTCACCGGAAAGATTTTCGCTAATCACTTCTCCAAACCAGCCTTTGAACAAATAGGCAATCCACACCATTCCCAGTGCGGTAATCCACATACCGGCATTGACGCCATTCATCCACAGGATGAGGCCAAATAAAATAATAAACACACCGGATGCGCCAATAATCGGCCAGCGACTGGGCTCCGGAACGTAATAATGATCGGAAGTTGTTGACATTCTTTTCCCCTGTTCCCCGTTAAATATTTTCAGGCCGGCCTGCTATGTCAGACCTGCCCACTTTTTAAAGCGGTTTAAATAACGGCTGACGGCTCTTCACAGAGCTGTTGCCGTTTGTTGTTTTGGTATAATTTCATGGCCGTCTGTATCAATTTGCAAGGAGTCCTGGCGGTCAGTATCCATGAAGGTATAAGACAATGTGAGCCGCTCATATTGTTGCGGCAAATTTCCGTTTAATATAAAGCGTAACGGCATATGCCTGCTTTCGCCCGCTGCCAGCGTTTGTTGACTGAAGCAAAAACATTCAATCTTGTTAAAGAATTCAGTGGCCTGCCAGGGAGTAATACCCGGTACCGCCTGTGCCACAATAGTATGATCCGCATGGTTGGTCGCCACAAAATCTACCGTATAAACCTTGCCAGGATGTATATCCATGGCCTGTAATTCAGATTCAACCTGCCACTGCAGACCGGCATTCATGGTGATATCAAAGCCCACTTTGACCGTACGGCTGTTATCCACCTGTGACGACATATAATCAGCCACGGTCGCACGGCCTGAATTACTGTTTGCCCGGTTAATACCGCTGACATCACAAATCAGCGAATACAGTGGCACCACGGCAAAGCCAAAGCCGAACATGGCGACCACAGTGCCGGCCAGTATGACCGCCAGTCGCTTGTTTGACTTTACTCCTTCCTGCTTCAATGTCTAGCTGCCACTATTAAACAGCATGTATATGGGCCACATGGCAATAAGCAGGGCGGTTACACCCAAAGCCCAGGCCAGGGTCATATTGTTACGTTTGATTTTATCGTCTTCGTTCAACATATACTCAACCTCTATTCAGCCCCGACCAACCGCCGGGGCTGTTATGTAGTTACTTGACCAGCGGAGGTGTTTCAAAACTGTGAAAAGGTGGTGGTGAGGACAAGGTCCATTCCAGCCCGGGCGTACCAACCTGCGCACCATCCCAGGGTTTGTCACCGGCTTTCTTGCCGCCGCGCACAGTCTGAATAATGATGTACAGGAACAGCAAATGAGACAGACCGAAGGCAAAAGCCCCTATGGATGAAATAACGTTAAATTCCATATAGATCGGACTGTAATCAACAATACGGCGAGGCATTCCGGCCAGACCCGAGAAGTGCTGCACAAAGAAAGTCATATTGAAAGAAATGGTTGTCCACCAGAAGAATATTTTTCCCAGGCGTTCGTTATACATATGCCCGGTCCATTTCGGCAGCCAGTAGAATGTTCCCGCATAGATGCCGAACAAGGCCCCCGGAATTAACGCATAATGAAAATGCGCTACCACAAAATAGGTATCGTGATATTGCAAATCTGCAGGCACTACCGCCAGCATGACCCCGGTGACACCGGCAAAGGAAAACATCAGTACGATGGCTACCGCAAACAACATGGGCGTTTCAAAGCTCATGGAGCCACGCCACATGGTGAAGATAAAACTGAACAGCATATAACCGACCGGAATTGATATAAGAATGGTACCGATCATGAAATAGGTGGTAACTGTCTGTGACATGCCAACCGTGTACTGATGGTGCGCCCATACCACCATGCCCAATGCGGTCAGACACATCATGGAATAAACCAGTGGCTTGTAGGCAAACAAAGGCTTGCGTGAAAAGGTAGGAACTACCATGCCCAGAATACCGATAGAAGGCAGCAGCAGTACATACACTTCGGGATGGCCGAAGAACCAGAATAAATGCTGGAACAAGACCGGATCACCACCACCGGCGGCATCAAAAAAGGCCGTGCCGAAGTGACGATCAAACAGCAGCATGGTGACACCACCCGCCAAAACCGGCATAACCATAATCAGCAACAGACCGGTCAGTAACCAGGCCCATACAAACAGAGGCAGCTTGAACCAGCTCATGCCCGGAGCGCGCATATTGACAATGGTGGTGACAATATTGATGGATGCCAGAATGGAAGAAATACCCAGGATATGAATAGTAAAAATAGTGAAATCCATACCCATGCCGGCCTGTATGGATAACGGCGGATAAAGAGTCCAGCCGGTATTCACTGCGGTACCACCGCCCGGGAAATAAGGCGCAAACATGGAAATAATCAACATGGCGGCACCAAATGGCAGCAACCAGAAACTTAGATTATTCAGTCTTGGCAAAGCCATATCCGGTGCGCCGATCATCATCGGAATCATCCAGTTGGCCATGCCCGCTGCTGCCGGCATTACCACACCGAACACCATAATCAGGGCATGATTGGTGACCATGTTGTTGTAGGTATCCGGGTCCAGAATCTGCAAACCCGGCATATACAGTTCGGCGCGGATCAGCATAGCTGCTCCACCGCCCAGAAACAGCATTACCAGCGCAAAAATCAGGTACATGGTACCGATGTCTTTATGGTTGGTGCTAAACAGCCAGCGTTTGATACCGCTGGGTGCACCGTGATGATGGTCGTCGTGAGCCACTGCAGTTGTCATGCTCGTATCTCCTTAATATTCTTAAAACTTAACGGGCCGATTTAACATCAGCAGGTTGCACCAGATCACCGGTGTCGTTACCCCAGGCATTACGTTCATAGGTAATCACAGAAGCAATTTGCAGGTCATTCAACTGCCCGCCCCATGCCGCCATAGCCGTGCCGGCTTTACCCTTGATGACGGTCTGTAAATGCACTTTTATGTCGCCGGTTGCGACCGGACTATCCTTGAGTGCAGGGAAAACATTGGGCAAGCCCAGACCGCTGGCCTGATGACAGGCGACACAGTTGGCCTTGTACACTTCTTCACCGCGTGTCATCAATTCTTCCTTACTCCAGGTCTTATCAGCCGATGCTTCAGCCAATGCTTTGGCTGTGGCCAGTTTTTTGCTGGCTACCCAGTCGTTATATTTCTCTTCACTGACGGCTTCGACCACAATCGGCATAAACGCATGGCCGGTGCCGCAGTTTTCCGCGCACTGACCACGATACACACCTTCTTTTTCAATAATGGCCCAGGTCTCGTTGATATAACCGGGTATGGAATCTTTCTTATAAGCCAGAGCCGGCACCCACCAGGCATGTAATACATCGGTTGCGGTATGCAGAAAACGAATGCGCTTGCCCACCGGCAATACCACATGATTATCCACTTCACGCAGGTAATATTCATCATCCGGCGTCAGATCCCGATTAAGATTCGACACCATGGTAATGCCGGCTTCCAGGTAATCATAAGTCCATTTCCATTGTGAACCGGTGATTTTCAGGGTCAGATCAGGTTTGGTTGTATCCTCGACCAGGTTAAACGTTTTCGATGCCTTGCCGGCTATACTCAGGTCAATACCCAGTACCAGCACAGGTACCAGTATCCAGGCCCATGAGCCAAACCAGCCTTTATGAAAATTCTGATCGGCCTCATAGCCCGATGATTTACGGAACTTCCATAACGCATAGACAATAACCAGAGTCACGACCAGCATGATGATCGCGGCAATGCTTGAAGTCAGCATATGCAGGCCGAATATTTCCTGGGTAACCGGTGATACGGGTTCCGGCAGATTCAGTTTGTAATCTGCAAACGCC
>JAHXHF010000306.1 GCA_025656895.1 gamma proteobacterium symbiont of Bathyaustriella thionipta | reverse complement strand
TCATCCTTCCAAGACTACCATAATTGTGTAGCAGCTAAAGCCTTGCACTAAAGTGCATAGTTTTGACTAGCGGCCTGTGACCAATAAAAAAACTATCAAAGCTTTTTTGATTTCCCCTGTTGTTGCTCCTTTTGTATATTTCCTTGGTGCCGTTGTCTTAATGACAATTTCAACAGCGAAAGCAGGCTATCTGGGTGCTTTTGTTTTCATCATGAGCATTGGACTGCCCATAAGCTACTTTTCCACTCTGGTTCTGGGCTTTCCAATATATAAAGTTCTGGAAAGAACCGGCTATTTATCTCCAGCCAGTTTAATATTCAGTGGTGCGATTACCGGTGCATTGGTATTTCTTATTTTTATATCGAGTTTAGGCCGCGCAGATTTTGAGACATCAGAAATCATAAAAATATTATTTTTTGGAGCCATAATGGGGGCTTCAGTAGCTTTTACGTTTGGAAAATTAGCGGTATAAGAAGTCAATGAGCAGGATGCCGTACCTTACGATCGTACGCTTAGGCTGCCTGTCCCTTAATCACCGTTCGAGTTAGCAAAATGAATCAAAGCATTTGCATACTTTGCCTGACGATCTTTCTCTCGGCACCTCCCTTTTTGTTTTTCTTCCGATTTGTTAAAGATAAACCATCATGGTGGATTATCTACCTGCTGATTATAGTTATTGGCTGGTTATCAGCATTAGGAACTGTAATTTTCTATTACCAGCATCTTGGAGACGTGATATTCCGGACAGAAAATCCACCGCAAGCCCTTATTGATCAATGGGTCAATGATGGCGCAAAAAAAGTGTTTGTGTTTCTGTTTGGCTGGCTTTACTCGCTGATTTATTCATTACCCTGGCTATTGCTATTTTATATAGCTGTTATGGTGAGAAAATGGCGCCAGAAACCTGCAAGCTCATAACAAAGCCCAGCCTTACCTCAACAAGACCTTTTCCAGAATCAGCCTGATGGCTAACCTGAATATTTCACCAAAATACTCTGAAGCTGGCGCCTGGACATTCCAGTCGTGTACTGGCGGGAATGCTGACTCACAAATAACCAGTAAAGGCCGAAATATTGAATTTAAATACAACTTCCCCTATTCCTTATTATCGTACCGGGACAGCACTCAACATTGATTATTCCAGCTGAAGTTTGGTGGCAACTGACTTGAATAAATCCTGGTCAGTGAATATCAACACCGGTTATCGTTTTGTCAATCATCATGCTATCAGTGCTGGTAGCCCCAAACCACTAAAGTCAGCTGAAACATCATTTATCCGCTCTAATCCGTGCCGCGCGCTTTTCCAGTGGCTCCGCCTCAGCGTTCCGCTTGGTCGCACGATACAGCGCCGCAAGATTATCAAGGCTCGTGGCCACATTCGGGTGGTCGGGGCCTAGCGCATCCTCCCAGATCGCCAGCGAGCGCTTGTAGAGCGGCTCAGCCTTGGCGTAATCGCCCTGGGTGCTGTACAGCCCAGCCAGATTGTTCAGGCTCGTGGCTACATCCGGGTGGTCGGGGCCGAGTGTCTTCTCACTGATCGCCAGCGAGCGCTTGTAAAGTGGCTCGGCCTTGGCGTAGTTGCCCTGGCTGTAGTAGAGCCCAGCCAGGTTATTCAGGCCCCTGGCCACATCCGGGTGGTCGGGGCCGAGCGCCTTCTCACTGATCACCAGCGAGCGCTTGTAGAGCGACTCGGCCTTGGCGTAGTCGCCCTGGTTGTCATAGAGAAAGGCCAGGTTGTTCAGGCTACCGGCCACATCCGGGTGGTCGGGGCCTAACGTCTTCTCACGGATCGCCAGCGAGCGCTTGTAGAGCGGCTCAGCCTTGGCGTAGTTGCCCTGGGTTTTATAAAGCAAGGCCAGGTTGTTCAGGCTCGTGGCTACATCCGGGTGGTCGGGGCCTAGCGCCTTCTCCCGGATCGCCAGCGAGCGCTTGTAGAGTGGCTCGGCCTTGGCGTAGTCGCCCAGGGTATCGTAGAGAAAGGCCAGGTTGTTCAGGCTACCGGCCACATCCGGGTGCTCGGGGCCTAGCGCCTTCTCACTGATCACCAACGAGCGCTTGTAGAGCGGCTCAGCCTTGGCGTAATCGCCCTGGGTGCTGTACAGCCCAGCCAGATTGTTCAGGCTCGTGGCTACATCCGGGTGGTCGGGGCCGAGTGCCTTCTCACTGATCGCCAGCGAGCGCTTGTAAAGTGGCTCGGCCTTGGCGTAGTTGCCTTGGCTGTAGTAGAGCCCAGCCAGGTTGTTCAGACCCCTGGCCACATTTGGGTGGTCGGGGCCAAACACCTTCTCCCAGATCGCCAGCGAGCGCTTGTAGTGCGGCTCGGCCTTGGCGTAGTCGCCCTGAGTTCTGTAGAACTCGGCCAGGTTATTCAGGCTCGTGGCCACATCCGGGTGGTCGGGGCCTAGCGCCTTCTCACTGATCGCCAGTGAGTGCTTGTAGAGCGGCTCGGCCTTGGCGTAGTCGCCCTGGGTGTTATAGAGCAAGGCCAGGTTGTTCAGACTCGTGGCCACATCCGAGTGGTTGGGGCCCACGTTCTGCTCGGCAACCTGCAGGCTCTTCTGGGCGACCAGCAGCGCTTGGTCATACTTCCCCGCATGGTATAGATCCTTGGTTTCCTGGTTCAGTTTGTCCCACTCTTTGCCCGCACCCTGCGCGTACACAAGGGCTGGCAGCAGGAAGACGAAAAGCAGGGGAAAGATTTTCGAGTGCCTCATTGCTGGTTCTCCCACACCACCGGGCATGCGGATCCTGTAGCACGGCGGTTCATTGTCGTTTTATTAATCATCATGCTATCAGTGTTGGTAACCCCAAACCACTAAAGTCAGCTGAATCATCATTTAATGGCTCTGATCCGTGCCGCGTACTTTTACAGTAAGCGTCTCCACCTCAGAATTGGCATTGAGGTTTTTTGTCTATCTGCAATTTTAGCCAGTACTGATGGCAAGACCATCAGTAATAGAGGAGCCATAAAGAAACAGGCAGGACCTTTGCCAGAATCAGCCTTATGGCTAACACATTCTGACGCTGACCAGATCATCCAGGTGCGTGGTATAGGCTGGTGACTTCAAGCGCCGCTGCATTTTCCAAAACGGGTCAAGACCACTGCTGGCGAAACGGATTTCACCCAGGCCTTTTTCATTAAGGTGATCCAGTGTTTGCATAAGTTTTTTTGATTTTTTGCTTTGACCGCTATCCAACAGGCTTAATTGCAGATGACTGTCCGGAATAATATCTTCCAGTCCGACTCCGGCGCGCACGTAGTATTGACCGGGCTTATAGATACGCTCAAGCAACTGCTTGACGGTACGGATAACAGTGCGGCTGTCGTTGCTGGGATAGAGTAACTGCATGCCATCACTTCGATGTAACGGGTTTTTTCCGAAACGCGAGGTCTCAATAAAAATGCTTACTCGCCCGACCAGTGAAGCCTGCTTGCGTAACTTTTGGCAGGCCTGGCTGGCATATTGCGATAATGCCTGCTGCAGCCCTTCAATATTGTTGATTTTTTCACCAAAAGACCGGGTTGAAACAATACATTGTTTAGCCGCCGCATGCTCTGTCATCGGTAAACAGCGTTCGCCATTTAATTCACTCCGGGTGCGCTCAAGATTTACGCCAAAATTTTGCCGGATACGTTTGGCCGGAGCTGTTTTGAAATCATAAACACTGTGGATGCCTATAGCGGCCAGACGCCTGGATAAACGGGACCCTATTCCCCATACGCGCCCAACCGGTAGTTTTTTAAACAGCGGATGCCAGCGTTGAATATCGTCAATAACACAAACTCCCTGCAGTTTGCCTGATTTTTTGGCAATATGGTTAGCCAGTTTCGATAGAGTTTTGCTGGCCGCTACGCCGACACAGACCGGCATTCGAACATCCCGCCAGAGCGTATTTTTGATACCTTGGGCATAGCTGCGATAATCTTCATTAAGCCCGTCCAGCAACAGAAAACTTTCATCGATGGAATAAACTTCTATCTGTGGCGCGTATTCTCTTAATATCGACACAACACGGCTGGATATATCCGCATACAATTCATAATTACTGCTGAATACCGTAACCCGGTGTTTTTCGAGCAGGTCTTTTACTTTGAAATAAGGTTGCAGGTCTGGAATACACAGGGCTTTGGCTTCTTTGTTGCGCGCCACGATGCAGCCATCGTTATTACTCAGCACTACAACCGGTTTTGTTCTTAAATCGACCCTGAATATCTGCTCGCAACTGGCATAAAAGCTGTTGCAGTCCACCAGCGCGATCATAAGAATGGCCACATGGAATGGGCAATTGAAGCGGGAAAAACGCCATACATCCCGCTATCCGTCTTTTGTTGTATGTGCTTGATGCGCATGATACTCCGTTTGCCGATAAACATGCAGGCCGATCCATACTTAAGCACGAACCGGGCTTATTGTTTTGCTATTGTTCTCTTTTGTGGGTCATAACGCAAACGTTCCCGATGCCAGTAAAAAATACGCGGCCTTTACGCGAACAAAGACAATAAGGCGGTTTTTGGAAAGCCGCAGCCCTTCGAAGGTTAGCGCCTGAACACAGAACGCCCGTGATGCAGGCGGCTAATAATCTGAAAGATTGGTAGGACAGAGTACATTGCGCATGGTGCCGATCAGTTCCAGCAACTGACCATTGCGAATGCGGTAATAGATACGATTGGCTTCTTTGCGCGACACCAGAATATTCTTGTTGCGCAACTGCTCCAGGTGTTGGGAAATATTGCTTTGTGAAGTGCCGGTTTTTTCTACAATTTCCCCCACAGACATTTCATCGTCACCCAGCGTGCACAAAATCTTCCAGCGCAACGGATGCGCCATGGCTTTCAGTGCGTTGGCTGTTAGTGTTGTATCTTCTTCCGGCAGGGATTTGTTCTGATCATTCATGAAACCATTACCTCGAGCTACCCATGCTGCGTTTATTCGTGTATTAAAATCTAATGATACACCGCATGTTACTCCTGAACACGCTTATATCCAGTCATATTTTTTGCCAGGCAGATGATGTCGGTTACCTCACCGTCCTTATTTTCAATCGCGGTACGGGAAAACTGAATGGGTACGCGCCGGCCATCCTGCGCGACAAAGCGTGCCTCCACATCTTTTAAAGCACCACAGCGAAGAATGGCTTCCAGCCAGGTTCCCATAAAGGCTCCTGCCTGCTCAGGCGTTTCTTCTTCAAACACATCGCCGACACTCATGGTTTGTAATTTTTCTTCGCTGTAACCCAGCATTTCGCAGGCCGCCGGATTGGCCGACTTGATGCGTCCGTCAGGATGCAACACCAGCAAACCTTCACCCATGTGACTGATCAGGCTTTGCAGATAGTGGTTGGCAGCAAAAAGCTCTTCGGTACGCTCCTGTACCTTTTTTTCCAATTGCTGATTCAGCTCGCGCTCTTTTTCGATAAGACGAAAGTAAGCACTGATTTTGTTCAGCAACAAATTATCATCAATCGGTTTCAGCAGATAATCGACCGCGCCCACCGCATAGCCCTTTTGCTGAAACTCGGCTGTTTTGAAGGCGGCGGTAATAAAAATAACCGGTATGTCCTGCGTTCTTTTACGAATTTTAAGCATGGAGGCGGTTTCAAAACCGTCCATTTCAGGCATTTGTACATCCAGAATAATGAGATCAATATCCGGCTCATGCAGGGCGATATCAACCGCCTGCCGGCCGCTTAAGGCACTCACCACAGTGACATCCATATGATGCTGAATGAGTGACTGCAGCGCGTACAGGTTGCGCTGCTGGTCATCGACTATCAGTATTTTAAAACCCTGGTATCGTTTCATTATTTTCTAAGAAGATGGAAGATGGCGCTCTATCAATTCTGCCAGTGCTTGCGGCCTGGCGTTGCTGACAATAAAATCATCAGCCCCTGATTCCAGTGCGGCAATTCGTGAAGCCTCGCTATCATCTTCTGTCAAGGCAATGACCGTTACTTGCTGCATACCGGCTATCTGGCGTACCCGGCTGATCGTATCACAGACACCCGCCCCTGACATCCTGATGCTGCATAACAAAAGTGAAAAATTACTGTCGCCATCCAGCGTATCCATGGCTTCCTGAATATCGGCGGCGGCCATGATTTCCAGTCCCCAGGATTCAAGCAGTGTTGTAATCTGCAACAAGCGGCGCAGATCATTATCGATAATCATAATCCGGTGGCCGGAAAAATTGGCCTCCATCAGTGTCTCTTCCGACTTGTCGGACAATTGACCGGGATCTGCCCGGGTATCAGATTCCAGCGGATTTCCGGCAGAAGCATCCAGCGGTAATAACAGGCAAAAACACGAACCTTCACCCGCAACACTTTGTAACTGAATGCGTCCGCCCATCAAATGAGCCAGTTCACGACTGATCGCCAAACCCAGCCCGGTTCCACCATAACGTCTGTTGGTCGCGCCATCGGCCTGCTGAAAAGCCTGAAAAACAATATCCTGCTTATCTTCACTGATACCGATACCCGTATCTTTCACGCAGATAGCCAGCGGACTGCTTTCAGAATAAAGTTGCGGATTAAAATGAACGCTGATTTCAGCCCCGCCGACATGAGTAAACTTAACCGCATTGGCCAGAAAATTTTTGATGACCTGGCGCAGCTTTTCTTCATCATTCAGTATCTGCCCGGGTACATTAGCCGTAACCCGCAAACTGAGCGTCAAGCCCCTGGCCTCGAACTGGGGACGCATCAAATCCAGCAAATCACTCAGGGTTTCATGCAGATAAATTTCACCCGCCTGTAAACCGGCATGCCCGCTTTCAGCACGTGATAATTCCAGAATATTATTGATCAGGTTTAATAAATCCTCACCCGCCGCGTTGATCACAGCGGCCTGTTCTTTTACATCCTGCGAAACTTCAGTAGCCGAACTGTCGCTCATCAATTTTGAAAGTACCAGAATCGAGTTCAACGGTGTTTTCAATTCATGGCTGACATTCGCCAGAAATTCAGACTTGAAGCGATAACTGCGTTCCAGTTCACTGGCATGCGCTCGTAAAGAACGCAAATTGGCGCTGTGTTTCCCGGACAATTCACTCAAATCCTGCCCCAGTGCCTGAATTTCCTGCGGCCCCTGCCAGTTGAACTCCACCGGCTCGGCACTTTGCAATACTTTGCCCACGCCATTTTTAATGCGATCAATGAGGCGCTCGGCACGCAGCGCAATCCAGCGGGAGAGAAGCGCCATGATCAGTAACACACCCACCGCAATCATGATGGCACGCCATTCAACAATCTTTCTGAACTTGGCAATGGGCGAACGATCCACCCGCCGCCCCACCCACAGAAGTTGATTATCTTCGGTACGAAACATAGGCACCCAGAGAATGGGTTGCGAGCCTTCCCACAGCGCCAGTTCACTGTGTTGAAAAATATCCTGCAAGCCCGGAAAACGCTCAAATGCAGACTCCTGTTTTTTATCGGAGGCATGAGGATTCAGCAAACGCCCATCATTCAATACCCACAAGGTATTCTTATAGACATTGGCCAGGCCGCCGACATCAATTACCAGGATAACAGCACCATCGGGCTTACCCTGATGCCGGGCTGAGGTCTTGCTGTACACCGGCGTAATCAGACGCAGATTCATAAAATGATTCTGGTCTTCCTGCGCCGCATCGGGGTCAACCGCAATAGAACTGACCGCAACCGCGCCATCGGGAATATGACGAACCACTGCAAAGAAATTATTATCGGCTTTCAGCGGGCGTTCGGCGGTAGGATACCAGCTGTTGCCGGTGTTCTGACGTGCCAGCCAGAATTTCTCCAGCCCCTGCTCATCCAGAAAAATAATCTGGATAATGTCATGCTGATTATCCAGCATACGCGCAATCCAGGCGGTATAGTCGGCGCGCGCCTTGCTTAATTCTTCGTTATTCAACCGGGTTGGCAACAAACCGGGTTCGGGAAACTTGCCCAGCAGACGCAAAATTTCTTTACGGCCGGCTATGTATTCATCCAGATCTCTAAAGTCGGCACGCAAACCCTGCACATGCGCGTCCCGATACAGCAAGGAAAGCTGATCGACCACCAGCGGCACAATAACCAGATACACCGCCAGCATGGGCAACAGACCAAACAGCAACAGAAAACCAAAAAACTGTGTTCTTAGGCGCATGGCTCAGAGGCTGGATTCCTGCCGGCTGCAAGACATTGCCCGGGCTACAGTCTCTGTACCAGACCCAGGACAAGCTCGGCATGTTCACCGGGAGAAACATCGTACAGGGCATATTCAATAACACCCTGTTTGTTGATAATAAAGGTTGAGCGTAGCAGAACTTCCCTGCTGACACCGTTGCGCTCCCGAGTCTGCAAGACACCGTAGGCACGGCACAGTTCAGCCTCCACATCTGCCAGCAGCGTCATGGTCAGACCAAACTTGTCACGAAAGGCGCCGTGACTGACACAGGTATCACGACTGACTCCCAACAGGCGTGTGTCGGCCGCTTCAAAACGCTCCATCAAGTCACTGAATTCAGTTGCCTCCAGGGTACAACCCGGGGTGTCATCCCTGGGGTAAAAAAACAGTACAACAAGACTCTTGCCGACAATTTCTGCCATATCCACCCTGTTCATATCGGCATCAGGCAAGGTCAGCAACGGTGCTTTATCTCCTTCTTTCAGCATTTTATCCTCCTCATGCGGTCTATCGCCGCTATCACTCAATAATTATGAGCTATTTCACACTATAAGTGCTTTATTGTTTCTATGCCCGACAATTCCGGCTTATTTTTTTTGTGAATTATTCGTGTGCGTAATGATAATACGGAAAATACTGCCACCACCTTCACGGTCTTCATATTCAATATGGCAGCCATTAGCCTCCGCCAACTGCACCGCGATAGCCAGTCCCAGGCCGCTTCCACCGGTTTCATTGTTGCGCGACTGTTCCAGGCGGTAAAAAGGCCGGAAGATGGCTTCGCGTTGATCGGCCGGTATGCCTGAACCCCGGTCGGCCACTTCAATCAAGCTACTATCAAAACCACAATCCAGAAAAACATGCACTTTATGCTGGCCACTGTAACGTAAAGCATTCTGTAACAGGTTCAGCAGAATACGCTTCAAGGCCGCGCCATGAATTTCTCGCACACAGCTATGCGGATGAGTCAGCTGGATACGCGCGTGTTCTTCTTCGTGCAGACCGATCACCTGCTTGACCAGTTCGACCAGATCCATTGATTCGCGCTTGCCCGGCTCCAATGCACGGGTAAGACGCACCGACTCATCGATCATTTCGTTCATTTGTTCCACGTCATGAATCATACGTCCAACCAGTTTATTGTCACAATGCTGGCTCAGTAACTCCAGCGACAGACGCATACGTGTCAGGGGGGTGCGCAGATCATGCGAGATGCCACCCAATAATGTGGTGCGATTATCCAGCATACTGCAGACCTGCTGCGACATATGGTTGAAGTGCTCAATAAACTGATCCAGTTCCTTGATATTGGATGGTTTTAATTCGGGTATCTGACCTTTGCTGACCGTATCAAAGGCACTACACAAGGTCTTCAAAGGGCGCTTGGCACGCATCGCCAATGCAGTAGTCGTAAGTAGCATCAGCAGAAAAGCAATGCCGACAGCAGCCAGAATGTGTTCCGTTGGTATAACGCCCAAACGATCAGAACAAAAACCCACCCGTGCGGACTGACCGTTTTGTACCATGTCCAGCCAGTACTAGTAACGATCTTCCCGTTTCTCTACCTTAAAATGGAATTCATTCCCGGTACGCTTTTCCAATGCCTCTTCAATCAGGCTCAGATAGCGCAAATGATAATCCTGATCTTCACTGACACCGGGAACTTCGGCCGTAATTTTAAGATGATTGCTCGCCCATACGCGATCTGCATAATCCTCGCGCGCACTTTCCGGCAGCATTACCCAGGTTTGCAGGGAAGTCAGCATCATGGATGCCAGGTCATCGGCTGACTTTTCTTCCAGCGGGCGCACCCCCGCGTACAATATGATGGCAATGGTGATTATTGCGTACAAACCAAATGACAGTAACAAGGTCACAAAGGTACGCCAGAAGATGCTTCGTGGCAGGAGCGTCATTCTGAAGTCTGCGCAGGGACGGCCGGCAGTGCGAATCTAAAAGGCGTAGCAGACAGACATTCACATAGGCCAGTTACATAACTCGTACTGCGACCAGGCCGTCGATAAAACCATACAATGCTCAATAAAATCATACCTGATTACCCCCATGGCTCAGCCATGCTCAACAACCGCTGAGGCATTGGAGGTGTACGTAGTGCAACATAAGCAAGCCTTGGGATCA
>JAHXHF010000132.1 GCA_025656895.1 gamma proteobacterium symbiont of Bathyaustriella thionipta | reverse complement strand
TCATCCTTCCAAGACTACCATAATTGTGTAGCAGCTAAAGCCTTGCACTAAAGTGCATAGTTTTGACTAGCGGCCTGTGACCAATAAATCAGAATATGCACACAATCGGCCACGGCCAGCGTCATGATAATGATGGGGACAATGGCTGTGGGTGGTGACAACAACACACCCCGCCAGCCGGTCAGCCCCATGGTTCCCAGAATAACCAGCACAATCACCAGCAAAGTGGCCAGCATGGCCGAAAAGGAACGCATCAGGATAATCAGCGTCAGCAGCACCGCGACAAACATGGCCGGATACAGGGTCTTCATGTCCTGCTGCGAGGCTTCCGGAAACGCATTGTTCATAATAATCATGCCGGTCAGACGTATTTCCAGATCAGGATATTTTTGCAGCATTTCATCCTGTAACTGACGCACATATTCGACCGCTTGTGGTACTTCATCCAAAGCCTTGCCGGGCAGTTGCACCGTAACATTGACACCCGCAACATCGGCTGCGGAAGAAATTAAATGATGCAGTAATAAGGGTTCGGCCAATGCCACATTTTTCAAATGCTGCAAGGTTTCGGCACTCAGATTGCCCGGATTTTCAACCAGATCACCAACACGCAAATCATCTTCTTCTGCTTCGGTGTGCTGATAATTGGTGACCGAATCCACCCGGATAGAATAAGGAATCTGCCAGGCTCTATGAGTCAGTTCCTTGATGGCGGTAAGGGTTTTGTTACTGAAAACCCGGCCATCTTTGGGGGTGATGACGAACAGCACATTGTCATTCTTGGTGTAGGTGTTCTGCAGTTGTTCAAAAGCCTGCAGTTCGGGATTATCGTCCCCGAAAAACATACGGTAGTCATTACTGAAACTGAGCTTGTGAATACCGGCGGCTGACAAAGCAACAAGAAGTACTGTGATCAGCACCACTGTCCATCGGTTTTTCAATACAGACTGAAAAAATTCTTCCCACATCTTTATTATTATTCCGTGTAAATTTAGCGCCACAGCTTGACACGACTAGACCGAATGGTAAAGCATCACATGAACACAAATTTTAACGAAGAGAGGTTCTATTCATAGTGGCTTATTCTGCTACGCTTGCATTATCCAGGTTCCCTGGATACAGGTCAGGCGTGCCGCAACGCAGGAATCACTGAAGGGCAGCTCTATTAATCCATGGACAAGCATATTGAGTTCAAAATAAGCCAGCTCTGCGCCCCGAAGGAAGTGCCCTTGGGGTGCGTTGTAAATCTTCGCAATAGCCTGCTATTACGTGCGATTTACGCCTTGATCTGGCTCATTTTGATTCTCAATCTGCAATGCCCAGAATTAATAGAGATGCCCTGAAATGTTTCTTCAATCAAGCCATTGCATGCTGCAGCATCCGGGGCGTTTTATTAAGCGGGTACTCTATGGTTTTCGTGCCAATCAGGGCTTCCTGCTGGCCGGCGCCGTAGCCTACTACACCTTGTTGTCACTGGTGCCTATGACCGCACTGATTCTGGTTGTACTGTCACAATTTACCGATCAACAGGCATTGCTTGAGGGGCTGCACAGCTTTCTGGCACTGGTGATTCCCGGTCAGACCGATGTACTGCTCGCTCAGGTGGAGGTCTTTCTGAAAAACTGGCGTATTGTCGGTATTACCGGCCTGCTGATTGCATTGTTTTTCAGTTCTTTTGCCTTTACCGCGCTGGAAAATTCCATGAGCGTTATCTTTTTCCATCGGGTAAAAATCAAACGCCGGCATTTTCTGGTTTCCGCCATTCTGCCCTATTGTTTTATTCTGTTGCTGGCCGCCGGCATGTTCCTGATCAGCAGCGTCAGCAGCGGCCTGCATTCACTGGACCAGCAATCACTCAGCCTGTTGGGTGAACGCTGGTCATTGAGTGGCGCTCAGGCCGTTGTTATCTATCTGCTGGGAGTGCTGGGTGAGATTTTTTTGCTGTCGTCCCTGTATCTGGTTATGCCGGTCGGGCGGCTGGCCTGGAAACACGCCTTGATGGGCGGCGTGACAGCGGCTGTTTTATGGGAAATCACCCGTCATGTGCTGGTCTGGTATTTCACCACCCTATCGCTGGTCAATGTTATTTACGGCACCTTTGCCACGGTCATTATCATTTTGCTGAGCATGGAAGCTGCGGCCATTATCTTGCTGCTGGGTGCACAGGTTATTGCCGAATATGAACGTACGGGTGATAACAAAGACTGCCTGACTACCTCATAAACTACTATGCGCCGAATAATGTGTTGTCAGGATTGTTCGGCATACAGGACACAACACACATAACCCCGCTCACCCATCGGTACGGGCGAAGGATATTGTTCCCGGCAAACCGGCAGGGCTTTGGGGCAGCGCGGATGAAAATGGCAGCCCGAGGGAGCATCGATGGGAGAAGGAATATCACCTTCCAGTCGTATACTTTTACGCCGGTCTCCATCATTGGATGCCTGAGCGCCTGCCCGGCTGGAGTCGATTTCCGGAATGGCGGACAAAAGCACCTGTGTATAGGGATGGCGCGGCTGACTCATAATCTGCTCCACACGACCCAGTTCCACAATTCGCCCCAGATACATGACCGCCACTTCATCCGCCAGCCAGGAAACCACCGACAAATCATGGGTAATAAACAAATAAGACAGGTTCATCTGCCGCTGCAGACCTTTTAACAGATTCAGTATTTGAGCCTGCACAGACACATCCAGCGCACTGGTGGGTTCATCACAAATAATCAGTTGCGGTTCTACCGCCAGGGCGCGCGCGATACAGATGCGTTGTCTCTGGCCACCCGAGAATTCATGCGGATAGCGCGTCATGCTGTCGGCGGACAAGCCCACCTGCTGCAAGCGCTTACGTACCTGCTCATAAACCTCTTTGTGTGACTTGAAGAGTTTTTGCGCACGCAATCCTTCCGCCACAATGTCCTGCACCAGCATACGCGGATTCATGGCGGACAAGGGGTCCTGAAAAATAATTTGCAGGTGTTTGCGCAAGCGACGCATGTCTGCAGCCGGCAGGCCGGTTAATTCGGTTGTACCAAAACGCACCTGCCCCGCAGTGGCTTTTTGCAGCTGTAAAATAGCTTTGCCTACGGTTGTTTTACCACTGCCCGACTCTCCCACCAGTGCCGTAGTTCGCCCGCGTCTGAGTTCCAGGGAGACACCATCAACCGCTTTTACATGCGCCACAACACGCTTGAACAGTCCTTTACGAACCGGAAAATAAACCTTTAGATTATTGGCGATTAATACAACTTCACCGGCATCACTGCGGGCTGACTCTATGGCCTGTTGCGGTTCATTTTGTTTACTTTGTGATGTTTTCAGATGATATTCCGGCTGCCACAACAAACAACGCACCTTGTGTCCGCCGGAAAGCTCTGTCCAGTCAGGCAGAACACGGGCGCAAGCGGCTATGCTCTGATCACAACGAGGTTCAAAGCGACAGCGGGTAAAATGTTGCTGCAAAGAGGAAACCTGGCCTTTGATAATGGAAAGGTTTTTTTGCCGACGCTGCGCCAACGGCAAGGCCTGCAACAGTTTCCGGCTGTAGGGATGCGCCGGCTGAACAAAAAAATCACGCGTGTCTGCCGTTTCCACCAGATGCCCGGCATACATGACCGCCAGACGATCCGCCACTTGTGAAACCACGCCCAGATCATGCGTAATCAGCATAATGGCCATGCCATGTTCCCGTTGCAGCTTTTTCATTAGCTGCAAAACCTGTAACTGAATGGTCACATCCAGTGCGGTTGTGGGTTCGTCCGCAATCAACAGATCCGGCTTGCCGGCCAGCGCCATGGCAATCATGACACGCTGCTTCATGCCTCCCGACATTTGGTGAGGATAATCATCAATACGCTGCTGCGGCGCGGGAATACCCACATCTTTCAGCAACTCTATAACGCGTGAACGTACCTCGGAGCGCGCCAGATCATCATGCAAATGAACCGCTTCGGCAATTTGTTCGCCAACAGTCATGACCGGATTCAGGGATGTCATGGGCTCCTGAAAAATCATGCCCATGCGACCACCGCGTACAGAGCGCATTTCAGACTCATTCAGATGCAGCAGATTGCTGCCATTGAGTACCACCCGGCCACGCCTGATACGACCACCAGGTGGCAGCAGGCGCATGAGTGAAAATGCGGTCATGGACTTGCCACAACCGGATTCACCCAACAAAGCCAGTGTTTCGCCTCGATAAATATCGAAACTGACATCATCCACTACCCGCAGCGGATTATCCTGCGGCCCCAGATGGGTCAGCAGACCCTCAACCCTGAGAACGGGTTGTTGTCGAGTATCAGACACGGTTGGTTTTTCAGCACTCATGACGGTTTTCTCATGCGTGGATCAAAAGCATCCCGCACCACGTCAGAAAACAGATTGGCCGATAATACCAGCACAAACATAAACACCAGTGCCGCGCTTAAAGACCACCACACAACCGGCACCCGCGCCAGTTCCAGTCGCGCACTGTTAATCATATTCCCCCAGCTGTTGGTTGACGGATCAACCCCTATATTAATGTAGGACAAAACGGCCTCGGCCAGTACCAGACCGCTGAAGTCCAGTACGATGGTGATAAAAACAATATGCATCACATTGGGCAACAGATGCCGCAGTAAAATCATAAAATGATTTACACCGAAGGCCTGTGAAGCCTGAATATATTCCATCTCTCTCAGCTTCAGGGTTTCAGCGCGTAAAAGGCGACACAGGCCAGTCCAGCTGGTAACGCCCAGAATGACACACAAAAATAAAAGTCGTAAATCGGCACGCTGCACAACACTGTCAAACAACTCGGCATTATTGGTCATATAAACATCCAGCATTAATACAGCGGCAGCAATCAACAATACACCGGGAATAGAGTTTAGTGTGGTGTAAAGATACTGCACCAGATCATCAATCCAGCCACGAAAATAACCCGCCATCAGCCCCAGAATAATAGCGCCCGGCAACATGATGAGTGTTGTAATAGTGCCGATAACCAGGCCGGTGCGGATGCTTTTCAGGGCCTGATAAAAAACATCTTCACCCACTTTGTCGGTTCCCATAATATGATAAAACTGGGACAGATAGCCGCTCAGTGAAGCCATCACAATCAACAGACTCAAGAGTAACAGGATCAATCGCCAGGGCAGTTCGGTTTGATTGCGCCACACTTTTGTTAACTGTTGTTTCAATGTTCGATGTTTACGCCAGGCCAGCAGGCCGGTTATCAGCAGGCTGCACAGCATGGAAAACAAAAGCCCGATCACTACACCGATGATGGATTTATGAATTATATCGGCCGTTTTTTCCTGCGCATCGTTGAGATGCGCACCACCCCATTTCAGACGCGGATACTCACGAACAATGCGGCCATCCGGCATTTCTGAAGACTCTTTCACATAAGCATACATAGCAAAAGGCTGTGAATAGGTTTTTTCAGAATGCTGTCGTAGTGAATCGGTCAGAATATCCAGCACACTGAGAATTCGTTGCGAAACCATCGCCTCACCCTGTGCGTTGCTTTGCTCCAGTGCGGGATGGAAATGCAGTGTATCCAGAAAACCAATGGCAGCATAAGCAAGCAGGATAATGCCACTGGCCACACCCACGCGACTGTGAACAATATGTTTGAATGGCGCACTTAAATGCGGATGCCGACGACTCAGAAAGATGCCCAGCAAAGCAGCCGCCAGCAACAGGTAAATGAGCGCGTCTGTCCACAGCACCACCGGCATCAGTGTAACCTCACGCGTGGATCAACCAGGGTATAGGAAAGGTCGGTCAGCAATAGCCCGATAATGTATAAAAATGTACCCAGAAATACCATGGAACGGACAATGGCAAAGTCCTGCCGCTGAATAGCATCCAGTGTATAGCTGCCCAGACCGGGTACTGAAAAGAATGATTCGGTTAACAAACTGCCCATGAACAGCAAAGGCAGAATGGCGACAATGCCGGTCAGTATGGGAATCAGCGCATTCGGAAAAACATGGCGGAACAAAACGCGCAACTCGCTCAGACCTTTGGCACGGCCACTGCGTGCGTAATCTTTGTTTACTTCTTCCAGAAACAGAGTCCGGTACCAGCGCGTCCCCCCCCCGATACCGCCAATAACCCCGACAATAACCGGTAATACAAGAAATTTGATTCCGTTGAAACCGGTGTCATAGCCTGAAATGGGAACCAGATGCCACAGTTTACCAATCAAAAACTGACCGCCAATGATATAAAACAGGGTTGAGATAGACAGCATGGCCACCGTAATAACCACACTCCAGAAATCAATATAAGTGGCACGAAAAAATACAATAATGGCCGCGTAGCTGATATTGATCAGTACACCAATCAGTAACACCGGAATGGCAATGGCCAGACTGGGCCACATACGCTGACTGATGTCATAACTGATATCACGGCCGCTTTCTGATGTGCCAAAATCAAATACAAACAGGCGAACCGACTTATTGAAAAATATGGTATCGGTTAAGCATTTAATACCTTCTGCCTGTGTATTAACCAGCAGGGGCTTGTCATAACCGTGTTCCGCCTTCCAGTTTTCAACCGCCTGAGGAGTTACCCGCTTGGCGCCCAAATGCATATAAGCCATATCATCCGGCGTGTTGACAATAAAAAACAATACAAATGTCAGAATGTTGACGCCAATCAAAATGGGTATAGCATACAAAAAGCGCCTTACAATATAAGCCATCATAAGGCCTGGCTCCGTTCACTTTGACGGTACATAACAATAGCCGGTATCAGGGCAAGCAGCAGCAGTACGCTCAACAGCAGCAAAGGCAACAATACCGGCTTGTTCCACTGCGCCCGTTTTTCTGCTCTTACATCGCTATCCAGGCGCTTGTATTTGAGCGTGTTATTCGCCATCAGGTTCGGTTCTACATTTTTGAACCAGTTGTGATACAGGGAATAACCTTTGGGATGATAGCCCCATACCCAGGGAGCATCATGGCGCAGAATTTCCTGCATTTGATCCACGATTTTCTGTCGTTCCTCACCATTAGGCATGTATTTCATACGCTCAAACAGGGCATCAAATTCTGCATTTTGATAATTGGCCGCATTTTCACCGTTATTATCCTGCTTACAGTTGCCACCAAAGAGCAAAAAAAAGAAATTTTCCGGATCAGGATAATCGGCATTCCAGCCCCACATGAAAATCTGTGCGCTGCCTTTACGCATTTTCTCCTGAAAACGATTGTAATCCGTGCTGCGCAACACCAGATCTATACCCAGTTTTTCAAACTGTTTCACCACCCAGTTCAAGCGGGCGCGGTCACTGGGGCCGGAGGATTTGGCATCAAAATAAAGAATCAGCGGTTTGCCGGTCTGCATATCGATACCATCCACATAGCCGGCCTTTTTCATTAACTCGCGCGCGTAAGAGATGGGTTTTCGGCTAGCCCGGACAAATTTATTAACATCATAAACATAGGGATTAATCCCCTTTGTACCTTCACGAAAACCAAAAATGCCCGGTGGCAGCATGCCTTGTGCAGCAACACCCCGACCGTTGGCAAAAATGGAAATAAACTCTTCATAATCCATCGCTATGGAAATAGCCTGGCGCAGTAAACGGGCTTTTTCCGTATTCCCGCCGACGATCGGATCACGCATATTAAAGCCCATATAATGTATCGAGGCTTGCACCGAAGATTTGAGCCGCATACCCTTATGCTGCATTTCCTCTGTTAGCGAGGCTTCGCCACCCGCATTCAGTGAAACAGCCTGATCAAAACTATCGGATGAAATACCGGAAGAATCGTAATAGCCCTGCAAAAATTTGTTCCAGTAGGGAATGGTTTCTTTTTCCAGATTATAGACAGCACGGTCAATAAACGGCATGGCTTTACCCGCATCCTTTAACAAACCTTCTGCAATTTGCTGAGGCATAGCTCTGACAGGACAATCTTCACCATGAAAATTCGGGTTACGCTGTAACACCATGCGCAAATTAGGGTTGTTCTCGGTCAGCATATAAGGCCCGCTGCCGAGCGGATACCAGTCCAGAGAAATATTACGTTCCTTAAGCCCCGGCTGACTGTAAAATTTTTCTGCTTCCCACGGCATGGGGGAAAAAAAGGTCATCGATAACCAGTATACAAATTGTGGATAACGGCCTTTTAAACGAATGCGGTAATGATGCTCATCCAGCACTTCGACCCCTTTCATTTCTATCTGGCTGAGATCAATATATTGATATTCTCCCTGAGCGGATTTTTTGTTTTCGGCTATTTTTTTTCTGATCGCCTGTGCCGCTTCCTCAAAGCCCAGTACATATTGCGCCATTAAACTGCTGATGGGAGAATGATTTCGTGGATCAGCCAGCCGTTTGATCTGATTGACATAATCCTGCGCCGTCACTTCACGGCTGGAAAACTGCTTAAAATCGGCCAGGGTATGAATGGGCTGCAGTTGCTTATCTGACATTTGATGATAGAGATAATGACCCTTTTCATCTTTGGCAAAAGCCGGATGTGGCTGGTAGAGCATACCCGCCTTCAGTGTAATATCATAACGGCTTTCGGCAATAACGCCGGCCTGTGACGATTCCCCCACCGGAAAACCGTTTTTATCCTTATAGGATACTTCCGGCATGCTGTCAGCCGCCAAAGGTATCAATTCATAGGGGCGTTTCAAATAATGATATTGCAGGGGCGGCTCATAAATCTGGCCGATAAAGACATATTCATTGGAACTGTAGGAACGCGCCGGGTCCATGTGTTTGGGCCGCTCTCCGAACGAACTGTAGAGAATATTCGCCCGCGCATCTTTATGTGGATAGGGATCGTTCCAGGCACTGTCATCACAGGCACTCAGGCATGTGAGAAATAACAGAAACAAAAACCGGAAAACCGGTTTTCTGATAACACAGCCGCGACGCGGCCTGGCCTGAACTCCCGAAGAGACTTTTAGGCAGGTGCAGGCAGGCAGTTGAGTGATGCTCATGCCTCTAATAATGGCAGGCAAAATCCGGTTTGTCAGAGATTTGTCCGGGCCGCCCCTTTCCGGCAGCAGATAATAAACCGCCCGGGCTTCGCCATGCTCAGGCTTCACGCTTCATTCCATTTAGCGTTAGAATGAGGCAACACTTACTTTCATTAGCGAATCAGGGAAATCAGACTATGGGAATCATGCAGGGTAAACGTGTACTTATTGTTGGTGTGGCCAGCAATCGCTCTATCGCCTGGGGTTGCGCTCAGGCCATGCGCGATCAGGGGGCTGAACTGGCCTTTACCTTTCAGGGTGAAAAGCTGCAAAAACGTGTGCATGATCTGGCCGCCAAGCTGGATTCAGATATTGTGCTGCCAATGGATGTAGGCAATGACGAACAGATTGATCAGGCCTTTGCTGACTTGTCCGAACGCTGGGACGGACTGGACTGTATTGTGCATTCTGTCGGCTTCGCGCCGCGTGATCAACTGGAAGGCAGTTATGCCGATGCCGTCAGCCGCGAGGGCTTTGCCATTGCTCATGACATCAGTTCCTACAGCCTGGCGGCGCTGGCCAAAGCCGGACGCGGTCTGATGAAAGATCGCAACGGCTCCATCATTACCATGTCTTATCTGGGCGCGGTGCGCACTGTGCCTAATTACAATGTCATGGGGGTTGCCAAAGCCAGTCTGGAAGCCAATGTTCGCTATCTGGCCGATTCTCTCGGCCCGGAAGGGACGCGCGTGAATGCAGTTTCCGCCGGTCCGATTCGAACCCTGGCCGCAGCCGGTATCAGTGATTTTCGCTCCATGCTGAACAAGGCTGCCGAGCAAAATCCCCTGCGCCGTAATGTCACCATTACGGAAGTCGGCAACGCGGCGGCTTTCCTGTGTTCTGATATGGCTTCCGGTATCACCGGTGATATTTTATACGTGGACAGCGGTTACCACATTCTCGGTATGGCCTGATGAAATGGCCGGGCTGACCGGAGGCCATCCATCGGATCCGCCTTGCACCATTACCGGGCTGCCAGTCAGCGTCTTCCCGCAGGTGGCCGGCTTCATAACGCAGCCCATGAGCCGGTTGCCGAGGTACAGTCTGTTTGGCTGCCGGGTTCGGCATCATGAAAGAAGCTGAAGAATTCTGTCAGACAGTGGGTATTGAAGTACCCCTGATCGGTGGCGCCATGTATCCCTGTTCCAACCCGGAACTGGTGGCCGCGATATCGGAAGCCGGTGCTATCGGTATTATCCAGCCACTCAGCCTGAGTTATGTGCATGGCTATGAATTCAGGGCCGGACTGGACTACCTGCGCACCCTGACACAAAAACCGCTGGGGCTTAATTTAATTAGTGTCCGGCAGAAAACTCGCTATTTTCGAGGGGCTATGACCCCGCCCGCCGTCGAATTCAGTCAATTGCCTGCATTTTTGGCCA
>JAHXHF010000360.1 GCA_025656895.1 gamma proteobacterium symbiont of Bathyaustriella thionipta | reverse complement strand
GGCCAAAAATGCAGGCAATTGACTGAATTCGACGGCGGGCGGGGTCATAGCCCCTCGAAAATAGCGAGTTTTCTGCCGGACACTAACTAAAACGACGAGGGAGCTATGAGCGAAGTTTTTACAAAAAGCATGGCGCGGAATATTTATTATGGAGGCAGTGTGTTCTTCATATTCTTATTTCTTGCGCTGACATTCGATACTTCAGGTAAAACACCTGAGCGGGATAATCACGAAGCAATCACCGCACAGGTGGCGCTAGGCAAGCAGGTATGGGAAGAAAATAACTGTATTGGTTGTCATACATTGCTGGGTGAGGGTGCGTATTTTGCACCGGAACTGGGTAACGTTTACAAGCGTTTTGGAAATTCTACCGATGCTATTGTCGGCTTTATCAAAAGCCGTCCGGTTGAAGGTGTAGCAGGTCGACGCAGCATGCCTCAATTCCATCTGAGTGACGAGCAACTGGAAGCAGTAGCCGCTTTCCTCAAATACGTCAGTGAAATTGACACGGCCGGCTGGCCACCAAATATTCAGGGTTGAGGAGACTACTATGCAATATCAATCACAATCTGTCGCAAAACCCTACTTCATTGCTGCCATTGGACTTTTCATAGGGCAAATTTTATTTGGCCTGGTGATGGGGCTGCAATATGTAATGGGTGATTTTCTTTTTCCCGAAATCCCGTTCAACGTAGCCCGTATGGTGCATACCAATCTACTGATTGTGTGGCTGTTGTTCGGTTTTATGGGGTCCGCCTATTTTCTGGTTCCGGAAGAGAGTGAACGTGAACTGTTCAGTCCCAAACTGGCACTGTTACTGTTCTGGATTTTTCTCATTGCCGGTGCGCTGACCATTTTAGGCTATCTGCTGGTTCCTTATGCCACTCTGGCTGATCTGACCGGCAATGAACTGCTGCCTACCATGGGACGCGAGTTTCTGGAACAACCCACTATTACCAAAATCGGTATAGTGATTGTTGCGCTGGGCTTTCTGTTCAATATCGGCATGACCATACTGGGTGGCCGTAAAACAGTGGTTAATCTGGTTCTGCTGACCGGCCTGCTGGGCCTGGCTGTATTCTTCCTGTTCTCTTTCTACAACCCGGTCAATGTGGTCGATGATAAATTCTACTGGTGGTGGGTTGTGCATCTATGGGTAGAAGGTGTGTG
This sequence comes from gamma proteobacterium symbiont of Bathyaustriella thionipta, assembly GCA_025656895.1. Classification (GTDB taxonomy): domain Bacteria; phylum Pseudomonadota; class Gammaproteobacteria; order Chromatiales; family Chromatiaceae; genus JAHXHF01. Next base: position 9,317 of record JAHXHF010000360.1, on the reverse strand, counting down.
GGAACTGATACTGGGTGCTATTCTGGCCTTTGTACTGATCAAGGTAACCGGTGTGGATCGTGAAGTTATCGAGAAGTGGCTGTACGTTATTATCGCCATGTCTCTGATTACCGGCATTATCGGCACGGGGCATCATTATTACTGGATTGGTACGCCGGAATACTGGCAATGGTGGGGTTCCATATTCTCTGCCATGGAGCCGATTCCATTCTTCATGATGACCATTTTTGCCTTCAATATGGTGAACAGACGGCGTCGTGATCACCCCAACAAGGCAGCTGTATTGTGGGCTTTGGGTACGGCTGTCATGGCCTTCCTGGGAGCAGGTGTATGGGGCTTTATGCACACACTGGCACCGGTTAACTATTACACACACGGTACACAAATTACCGCAGCACACGGTCATATGGCCTTCTATGGTGCTTATGTAATGATTGTGCTGACCATGATCTCTTACGCCATGCCGATTATGCGCGGCCAGAAAGCGGCCAACATGCGTGCCCAGGTTATGGAGATGTGGTCTTTCTGGCTAATGACGGTGTCCATGGTTTTCATCACTCTGTTCCTGACCGGAGCAGGCGTACTGCAAACCTATCTGCAACGTTATACCGATGACCCGCTTCCATTCATGGTCGTGCAGGACAAGATTGAAATCTTCTACTGGCTGCGTGAAATAGCCGGTGTGGTTTTCATCATTGGTCTTGTGTTGTATGTCATTTCTTTCTTTGTAAAAGGGAATGAAGCGAAAGTAGTCGCTGATACAGCCTGATATGAGCCACTCGATAAGCCCCCCGGCAGCGCCGCAAGCTCGTGGCCTGCCGGGGGATTTTGCCATCTGGATATTTATCTATGCCGAACTGCTGGTGTTCGGCATTTTCTTTTTGTCCTATGCCTTTACCCGCGCCAACCATGTTGAGCTGTTTAATTACCACCAGCAGTTTCTGAACCGTGAAACCGGCGCGCTGAACACCGCCATACTGATCACTTCCAGTTTTTTTGTGGTACGGGCCGTGCAGGCGATACGGAAAAATGCGCAGCGCAACTGTGCCCGCTGGATCGGACTGGCCGTTCTGCTGGGTGGCTGCTTTGTGTTGATCAAGTTATCCGAATTCCGAGCGGTTTATGCGGAAGGCATTTCACTGAGTACTAATACTTTCTACATGTTTTATTTATCTCTGACCTTTTTCCATTTCATGCATGTGTTGATGGGTATGGTGATACTGAGTGTGGTTGCGCTAAAAGCCTGGAGAGACGCCTACAGCGCAGACAATCATACCGGTGTGGAAACCGGAGCCTCCTATTGGCACATGGTCGATCTGGTGTGGATTGTACTTTTTCCATTGGTTTATGTGATGCACTGAGCGGCCCATGCAAAAGACAAAAAAAATAACCACCGTCATCTGGCTAACACTGGTGCTGCTCACCTTTATCACTTACGCTGTGGGAAAGAACAATCTGGGTGGCCCCACTGTTGTATGGTTTCTGCTGGCCTCTATTCTGCTAAAAGGCCAGTTGGTAGCCGATTATTTTATGGGGCTTAAAGCAGTCCGTTCACCGTGGCGCTGGATAGTGACAGGGTGGCTGCTGTTTATACTGGGCATGATTGCTTTAGCCTTTTCTACGGGAAACTGATATGAGTAATAACGCAGCTTCTGCACAGCCTGATGATGATACGATTCCTTTCTACCAGGCGCAGGGGATAGAAACCGAATTATTCCGTTATGCCTGGCGCAATCAATTACCCATGCTGCTGAAGGGGCCGACCGGTTGCGGCAAAACCCGTTTTGTCGAACACATGGCGGCACAATTGGGACGGCCTTTGTACACGGTAGCCTGTCATGATGACTTGACCGCAGCCGATCTGGTCGGGCGGCATCTGATTGGTGATGGTTCCACCTATTGGAATGACGGTCCTTTAACCCGCGCGGTACGCGAAGGCGCTATCTGTTATCTGGATGAAGTGGTGGAAGCGCGCAAGGATACCACCGTGGTGTTGCACCCGTTATCGGATGACCGGCGTATTCTGCCCATTGAACGTACCGGCGAAACCTTACACGCGCCACCCGAGTTCATGCTGGTGGTTTCTTATAATCCCGGCTATCAAAACCTGCTGAAAGGCATGAAGCCCTCCACCCGCCAGCGTTTTGTTTCCATGCGTTTTGACTTTCCGCAAGCCGCACGGGAACAAAAAATTGTGATGCGGGAAAGCGGCATAGAGGCTGAAATGGCCGCGCGGCTGGTTCAGGTTGCGCATAATCTGCGCGCATTGAAAGATCATGATCTTGAAGAATCGGCTTCTACCCGTTTGATTATTTATACAGCGCGACTGATTGCCGATGGCTTTGCTGTAGAGCAGGCCTGTCGTGCCGCCATGATTGAACCACTGAGTGATGATGAAGCGACGGTTGAAGCCTTGATGGAAGTGGTGCATGCCACTATGGGATAAAGACATGAATGAATCAGAAAAATCACTGGCCATCACGGCGGAAGCCCTGTTTCTGTTCAACCTGCTATTGGCTCCGGGGCTGGGTTTTATCGCCTTGCTGATGGTTTATGCTTTGAAGAAATCGCAGGCCAATAATCTGGCGGCCAATCATTTGTCACAAACCGTTGGTGTCAGCCTGATTGGTGGTGTACTCATCGTGTGTGTGATTGCACTGATATTTCTGCTGGGTGGTTTTGACTCCGGCTACACCTGGATGGTGGTCGTGCTGTATTTTACCTTTATTCACAGCAGTCTGATCCTGATGGGAGTCATCGGCCTGGTAAAAGCCCTGAACGGCGAACATTTTCGCTATCCACTGATTGGCAAGCCTTTCCGCGCATGAGCGCAACGCAGCGCTCACGTTTGATCTGGCGCAGCTTTTTCTTTGTCCTGTTTGTACTGGCGCCTGCGCTGGATCTGTTTCGATATGATCTCGATCTGGGGCATTTTATCGTATTCGGGCAAGCCTGGACTTTGGGTATAGATGCCGATCAGCCCCTGCAAACCAGTCTGAATATCATTCTGCGCGGTTTCCTGCCACTGGCTCTGCTGGCAGGTTTTGCCGTATGGCTGTCGTGGCGTTACGGACGCTTGTATTGCGGCTGGCTGTGCCCGCATTTTTCAGTTGTTGAGACCATTAATGCACTCATGCGCCGTGCTTCCGGCAAGCCCACATTGTGGGACGCACACCGCCTGCCACAGGATCAGAGTGATGGCACGCACATTAAACCGAGGCCTGACAGATGGTGGCTGGTAGCACTGGCTGTGGTATTTTTTTCATGCCTGTGGGCCGTTACGCTGCTGACTTATCTGCTGTCACCGGCCGAGGTCTGGGGTAATCTGTTCAGTGGTCAGTTGAGCCGTAATCAATTTATTTTTATCAGCGTAGCCAGCCTGTTACTGATCATTGAATTTACTTTCGCGCGACATTTATTCTGCCGTTACGGTTGCGCGGTAGGCCTGTTTCAAAGTCTCTTGTGGATGGGCAATCATCGTTCACTGGTAGTGGGGTTTGACCGCCAGCGAGCGGCTGCCTGTGCCGATTGTGACGAATCCTGCGAACATGCCTGTCCGATGCGTCTGCAGCCGCGCCGGATCAAACGTAAAATGTTTACCTGCACCCAGTGCCAGCAATGTGTACAGGCTTGTGAGCGGGTCAATGAGGTGAAAGGTGAACACAGTTTACTGAAAATGCTCAATGGTCCGTGCGCGCTGGATGTTTCCAGGCGGGATTTCGGCCACCACCCGAAAATACCTGAAAACTGTTTCCAGCCTCATTCATCATCAAAGGATAAGCGCTGATGGAAGAATGGGTAGGGCAGATCTGGCATAAAATGGTCAGTCGGGCGGCCGACAGTGACTATCAGCAGGCAGCGGTCCGTCTTGAAGAAGTGCGTCAATCGGTGGCCATGATGTTTCGCGCTCTGGGGGGAGAAAAAGGTCTGCGCATAGAGAGTGCGACAGAAACCCGTCATGGCGCGCGGCGCTCATTTCTGCAACGTATTGCCGGCAGTGGTCAACAGATTGAACTGGCCTGGTGTGACCGTGAAAGTTTACGCCTGCCTTCGCGCATTGCCTGCTTTTCACAAATCGAACTGAATCGCCAGCTGTATTTATGGCTGGCTGCTCTGGCGGCACACAGCCATCCTTTATCAGCCGGCGATTGGCTGCAAAAAAATTCAGCGGCCAGTGCTTTGCTGCTGCAGCAATATCCCGGTCTGAATAAACGCTATCAGCAACTGCTTGCCGAACACCTGAAGCAACGCCCGCCATGGCAGAGCATGAAGCCTGCGGAAGCGGCTCAGGAAAAAGCTATACGCGCCGCATTGCAAGATCCGGCTGCTGTTATGCAGGCACTGCCGCAATCACCTCGCTCACCTTACCCGGTTCCCTTATGGCTGCATCCTTCGCCACCGGGTATGAGCGATGCAACGCAAGCGCTGCCGGATGAAGAAGAGGGCGATGATGAACAAGGCTCTCAACACAGCGAGAAACTGGATAGTGAAAAACGCCGCCGGGGTGAAAGGGTCGATATGCCGGACGGGCGTGACGGGCTGTTAGCCTTCCGTCTGGAAAGTTTTTTTCACGCGCAGAATATGTCTCGGTGGATCGCACCACAGAAGAAGATGAAGACCAGGATGCTCAATCCGCGCTGGAAGATATGGATGTACTCAGCATGGCGCGTGATCGCAGGAAAACCGCATCCCGGCTGCGCTTTGATCTGGACCTGCCGCCGGAACAGAATGATGATCTGTATCTGGGTGAAGGTATCGCATTGCCCGAATGGGATCACCGCAGCCAGCGGCTACTGGCTGATCATTGTCGATTGCAAGCGATGCTGGCACAGGATGTAGAATCTTTGGCTTTACCGCCTCATCTACGCGCCAAAGCACGTCACTTGCGCAGCCTTTTTGAAATGCTCAAGCCCCGCCGTATCTGGATGAATGGCCAGGCCGATGGCAGTGATCTGGATATCAATGCCCTGATTGATCACACCACCGATCGTTTGCGCGGCGTACAAACACCGGATGCCCATGTATTTCGCAGTTTTGTGAATGCCGAGCGTGATTTATCCTGCCTGCTGCTGGCCGACTTATCCTTATCAACCGACAGTTATGTGAACAACGAACAACGCGTGATCGATGTCATCCGTGACAGCCTGTTTCTTTTCTCTGAAGCACTGGCTACCAGCGGAGACCGCTTTGCTCTTTATGGTTTTTCCTCCAGAAGGCGCAGTCATATTCGTTTTCATACCTTAAAAACCTTTAACGACAGCTATAACGCAGACATTAGAGGCCGCATTAATGCTATAAAGCCCGGCTATTACACCCGCATGGGGGCTGCTATTCGCTATGCCGCATGCCTGCTGGAAGGCGAACCCAGCACGCAAAAACTATTGCTCATCCTCAGTGATGGCAAACCCAATGACCTGGATAAATACGAAGGCCGCTATGGCATAGAAGATACGCGCATGGCGGTGCGGGAATGCGCGCAACAAGGTATTCAACCATTTTGCGTCACGATTGATGAAAAAGCCCGTGAATATCTGCCCTATCTGTTTGGCAGCAATGGCTACATGCTGGTCAGAAACGCTAGTCAGCTACCGGCCCGGCTAACCGCTCTGTATGCACGCCTGACAGCCTGATAATTCTGTAAAACAGCGTTGCCGATTATCAGTCGGCTGATTGTTTTTTCAGAATAAGTACTTTCAGTTCCTGAATATCCCGCTGCAGGCTTTCAAGGCTGACCGTTTCCTGCAAAGCGTCGTTCTCACAAGTTTGAGCTATAGTTTTTTCATGCTCTTCATGCATGGCATTAACCACAATACCGATAACCATATTCAGGAATGCAAAAGCGGTAAAGAAAATAAAAGTTAAAAAATAAATCCATGCCCACCAATGAACTTCCATGGCTTCATACATTACGTCCGTCCAGTCTTCAAAAGTCATTACCCGGAACAATGTCAGCATGGAAATGGCAATATCACCCCACAGCACCTCATTAATATCCGCATAAAAAGTGGTTCCAATGGCGGCATAAATGTAGAAGATGATGAACATCAGCATCACCACATAGCCCAGTTGCGGCAGGGCGCGCAGTAATGAATTCAGCAGCATGCGCAACTCGGGTATGATGGAAACCATTCGCAGAACACGAAAAATACGAATCAATCGCCCGACAATGGCAACGCTGGAACCATCAGCCGGTATCAGACTGACCGTAACAATCAGGGTATCAAACAGATTCCAGCCGGACTTGAAAAAATCCCTTTTACGTTCTTCACCCAGAAAGCGGATACTGATTTCAATGAGAAAGAAAAGTGTGATACCACAGTCCAGCCAATGGATTACAGCAAGAACATAATTGGGTAAATCATAGGTTTTCGCACCAATCATCAAGGCCGAAAACATGATGATAATGACCACAAACAACTCAAAAGAGCGATTGCTTCGAATCCGATAGAACCTTTGTTGGATAGATTTTGTATTCATGTAAGACACCGGCGTGAGGTCATCTGGGCTTGAGCGTAGAAATATAACAAAATCAACCAAAAGACACCCATTATTTCCTCTTGAAAGCGGCTCAAGGCTTGGAGAACAAGGTAGAGAACAAATGGTCAGCCGGCTTGGTTTTTACAGATACGGCCTGCATAGTAAAGCCATGTCAAGATTACCCCGAATAGAGATAACCCGGGGGGTTCTTACAAAAATCGGGCTGCTTGCTTCATGCTTACGTTATGATGACAAATCATCTGCATCGGCTGGTTACACCAAAAGACAAGCCTGTGCTATACCGGCTCTGAGTATTGATTCCTTCAAGACAAAAGCCTCATTGAAAGTTTCAGCAGGAAGTAACCTGAGGGGAAATATGAATAAATTGCCAAGCGCTATAGTATTGGGTTTCCTATGTGTGTTTTCACTACAGGTTCACGCCTGGGGCTCACTCAAGTCACAGAACGTCAGTGGACTTGGCAGGTATTGTACTTGCACAGATGGTGGTATTTTGACTGTGGGGAGCACGGATTTATGTCCCATTGACAATTCAGAGCAATCTAAGAACAATGGCTCCCCCACAATAAATATTGAGAATAAAAATGTTGGTTTCGGCTCATTAAAAGGTCAGCAAGTGAAGGGATTTAATCGCTATTGTGCTTTTTCTGATGGAACCGTAATAACAATTGGTAGCACTGATTTGTGCCCCATGATAAAACCGTGGTCTGTCCCCAATATTCGAGTCCTAACACAGTCCGAGGGTGAAGTCCAATGAGTGGGTGTCCTTTATTTTTTTTAATTTGTATCTGACCCCAGTTATTGTGACCCCAGTTATTGATGAATTAATAAAAGAATTGGGATTTCATCAAGAAATTTACACTGGTTCAAAGGCTTCTAAAAAATACCTTGATGATAGAGTCAAAGCGAAAATGGAATAGGAATTAAGGAGTCATAAATCAATGTGGTCAGACTGAATCAAGTTGGCTGGGCACTTGCTTCCATAGCGGAAACTAATAAGATAACCACCGGCCTAGACTGTAGCGGTGCTGCTGTTGACAGGAGACAAACATGAAAATACCAACACGTGAAGAATCAAAATTGACCTCAAGAGGTCCTTTGGACACTGGCGCAAAATTTATCTATAGAGAAAGCAGTATTCTGCCAGTCTTGCAGGATGCTGCAGATATTGCTCTGGGTAAGTATGGCGCACCTGGCTGGACATTGATTGTGTCCGAGATAGAAAAAAAGAGCTCTGTCGAGCTCAATCTCAAGCACCAATTTGATTCCAAGCACCAAATAGAGGATAGAATATCTGTGTGGGAGGACGTCTGTATCAATATAGAGTATACAAAAGGCTTGATTGTTGAGGCGTACAAGAACGACCCACCAGCAATGATCGTTTTCGATCCAATCGGAGGATTCGACTACGATGATAGCGCCGTCCTTGCAGCAGCCAACGAGATAGCCACCGGCCTGGACTGCACTGTACTGCTGATTGCTAGGCGGAAAACGTCAGACATTCAGACGTCAGACATTCAGACTCTCAATGAGGCCTCTATATACCTGTTCGATGGCGATGATGGTGCCCACTGGTACCCTGATGTCATCTCAGCCGCCCGGCGGATGTACCGAGAAGACAAGCCAGCTTTCTACCGAAAGCGCAAAGACTTTGAGAAAGCCAGCGAATACGCTCGCATAGATGAGTGGATGGAGTTAATCAAAGCCGATGATGGTTGATCAGGGAAAGAAATTAAGGGGACACAATACTTTATTGTGAATAAAAATAAGATTCTCATAAATCAATAGGGTCAGACTTAATCGATTTATATCTATTTGATTTTTTTCAAATCAATATCAAACCAATCTGCCCCCCATTGGTTTTTATTCGTTATACCTTTTTATACTTCTGACTGAGATTTTCAATGAGGTTTTTTGCCTTGAAAGAATCAATACTCACAGAAGTGCTTATAGGATGATATATATCGAATTTCTCTCTAACTTTCCCCGGTTTAATACCATCTGATAAGTTTTTAGCTACAGCTTTCCAGTTTATTGAAAGCCTATGCATGCAGTCACCTTTCCAATAATCTTCTGAACTACCATCTTTAGCAAGATGGTACGAATCTGGTTTATCAATTACACCCCACCCAATTGCGCCATAGCCCTTTGCATATGCAACAATGACATCACCAGATATATAACTCGTTAATATTTTTTCTCCTTGATCACCAGGCATGCTATCAAAGCACGCTGGTATTTGTTTTGAATTTACAAGATATTCCCACCAGTTTTGATCAGCAGAAGCTATGTTATGCCAATAATAACCGGGTTCACGTGTAATACCACCTAGTGCCAGTGGGTTTAGAATATCATTGGATCGATCAAATGCAATGCTAAAAGAAATGAATTTCTTGTTATCTATTTCAGTGGGTTCATATTGTATACAACGAAAAGCAACGCCATTGTTTGACAACCACTCTCCCATAGAATAAATCGTTGGATCAAATTCTCTAGCTAATAGAATGACTCTGCTTGTTTTATTAATATCTTTGATAGAGGCATTACCGCCAATAAATGAGCCTACCTCTTGCTCTAGCTGTTTATTTGATTTTGAAAACCTGTCAATAAAATCCTTACCTTTAAAGGCAGAGAAATCTGCTAAATACTGCAATGCTTGCGTTTCAACTCCAAGAAAACCCCTATCACGTTTGAGTTCAATTATCACACTGTTACCATAGCGGTCTATTGCTAACTGAAGTTTCACTGAAATCCAAATCAACCTGACAGTCAGCCATCAAGCCACCATACGCAAAAGCAGTGAAACAAAATCTTTTTCCCGT
>JAHXHF010000160.1 GCA_025656895.1 gamma proteobacterium symbiont of Bathyaustriella thionipta | reverse complement strand
TTTATAAGTTATTTCTATCGGTAGCATGAGCATGCTTATGAATGGTTTTTGCCAAACAAGATTCTTAAAAAAACAGTGAAACTTCAGTCTTCAATATCTTGTTTACAATCTGCACTGGTACGCAGCATAGCCATCATGGCCAGTGCCGCATTAGAGGGTGTACGGTCTTTATGGCTGACCAGTCCCAGATGGCGTTGTAGCTGGATGTCGGCAATTTTAATCGGCAGCAATGATTCATCCAGTAGCGTGGCGGGCAAAACACTCCAGCCCAGTCCGGCCTGTACCAGCATTTTCAGGCTTTCAAGATTATCCGATGCCAGGCGAATATTGATCTTCAGTTGATGTGCATGAAAAACATTTTCGATAATTTGCCGGGTAACCGTGCCACTTTCCGGTAAAACGGCAGGCAGGCTGCTGAGTTGCTGTAAAGAGCTTAATGCAGACGATTTTTGTTCTCTGGATACAACAAAATGCAGAGGGTCGTTCCACAATGGCTTCAGCAGAAGCCTGCTTGAATGGTTTTCCGGCAGAGTGACTACCGCCAGTTCCAGCTCTCCATGTTCAACCGCAGTGGCTGCGGCTTCTGAACCCATAAAGCGTATATCCAGATGAACCGCCGGATATTTTGCAATGAAGCTGCGCAGACTCTGCGGAATGCGGTGCAGGCCGACATGATGGCTGATGGCCATACTGAGTGTGCCGCTGACCTGATGATGTAATTGATCCAGATCGGCCACAATATTCTCAATATGGCGCAACAGGTCTTCAGAATGACGGTACAGGCGTTTACCCGCTTCCGTGAGCTGAATCTGATGGCCGATACGGTCAAATAACGGTTGCTGCAGATCCGACTCCAGTTTGGCGATACGTTTACTGACAGCCGGTTGAGATAAATGCAGGTTGAGGCTGGCGACAGAAAATGACTGGCAGCGTGCCACTTCCCGAAAAGCTTTTATCTGATCCATGTTCATGGCAACTTATTCCTTTTAGGAATAGTATATATAAAAATTATAAGTTGTTGTAATAGATATTCGTGGCTAGAGTAGAGCGCGTACTACGAAGATGGTTGTCTGATGGCTAACTACTCAGCGAGTAGCTGAGTAATTATTCTGATTGAAATAATATGGTTGATGACTCAGCCCGGGGAGAAAAGCAATGGCTGCTAAAACACTCTACGACAAGTTGTGGGAACAGCATTTGGTGCGTGAAGATGAGCACGGTGCCGGCTTGTTATATATAGATCGGCATCTGATTCATGAAGTGACTTCCCCACAGGCCTTCGAGGGCTTGCGCATAGCCGGCCGAAAGCTGTGGCGGACAGAAACCAATCTGGCCACACCCGATCATAATGTTCCGACCGTTGACCGGCATTTGGGCATTGCTGATCCGGTTTCACGGCTGCAGGTGGAAACCCTGGCCAAAAATTGCGCGGATTTTTCTATTACCGAATTTGATATGAGTGACGCGCGCCAGGGTATTGTGCATGTGGTAGGGCCGGAAGAGGGCGCCACCTTGCCGGGCATGACGGTGGTTTGCGGTGATTCTCACACCTCTACTCATGGTGCTTTTGGTGCTCTGGCTTTTGGCATAGGCACCTCGGAAGTGGAACATGTGATGGCTACCCAGTGCCTCATCCAGAAGAAATCCCGCAGTATGCTGGTACATGTTGATGGAAAAGCAGGAGAAGGCGTCACTGCTAAAGATATCGTGCTGGCCATTATCGGTAAAATGGGCACAGCCGGTGGCACCGGTTATGTCATTGAATTTGCCGGAGAAGCGATTCGGAACCTGTCTATGGAAGGCCGTATGACCTTGTGTAATATGACCATCGAAGCCGGAGCCAGAGCGGGTATTGTGGCGGTGGACGAGAAAACACTGGACTATGTTAAAGGGCGTCCTTTCGCGCCACCGGAAAACTTGTGGTCGCAAGCGGTTTCAGCCTGGTCCGATTTACACAGTGATGAGGGGGCGGTTTTTGATAAGATTATTCATCTGGATGCCACTCAAATAGAGCCACAGGTAACCTGGGGTACTTCTCCGGAAATGGTTGTTGGCATCCGTGATCGGCTACCGGAAGCGGGCTCTTATTCAGATCCTGTAAAAGAAAATGGCGCTATCAATGCCTTTAAATACATGGGGTTAGACCAAGGAGTTAAAGTAACTGATATTTTACTGGACAAGGTTTTTATTGGCTCATGCACCAATTCCAGAATTGAAGATTTGCGCGCTGCCGCAGCGGTTATTAAAGGCCGGAAAAAATCACCCTCTGTCAAACTGGCTCTGGTTGTGCCCGGCTCGGGGCTGGTCAAGCAACAGGCTGAGGAAGAGGGACTGGATAAAATTTTTACAGCGGCGGGTTTTGAATGGCGTGAACCCGGCTGTTCCATGTGTCTGGCCATGAACGCGGATCGTCTGCAGGCAGGAGAGCGCTGCGCGTCCACTTCCAACCGTAATTTCGAAGGTCGCCAGGGGCCGGGCGGGCGTACTCATCTGGTCAGCCCGGCAATGGCTGCAGCTGCCGCCATTGCCGGTCACTTTGTTGATATCCGGGAGTTCTGATATGAAAGCTTACACACAGCATACGGGAATAGTGATGCCGTTGGACAGAGCCAACGTGGATACCGATGCCATTATTCCGAAACAGTTTTTGAAATCCATCAAACGCAGTGGTTTCGGACCGAATCTGTTTGATGAATGGCGCTATCTGGATCAGGGTGAGCCGGGTATGGATAACCGCAAGCGGCCACTGAATCCTGACTTTGTACTCAATGATGCTCGCTATCAGGGCGCCAGTATATTGCTGGCCAGAGAAAACTTCGGCTGTGGTTCTTCGCGTGAGCATGCGCCCTGGGCGCTGGAAGATTATGGTTTTCATACCATTATTGCCTCCAGTTTTGCTGATATTTTCTATAATAACTGCTTTAAAAATGGCATATTACCCATTGTTTTAGAAGAGAAAATCATTGAAAATCTATTTGATTTATCAGCGGCAGAGCAGGCTTTACAGTTAACCATTGATTTGGCAACACAAAGCATTAAAGGAGCCTCTATTCTGTTAGACTTTGAAGTTGAGGCACATCGTAAACACAATTTAATGAACGGGCTGGATGATATTGGTTTAACGCTCCAATGTGCGGAGGATATTCGTCAATATGAGATGCGTAGAAAAAATGCAGCTCCCTGGCTGTTTCGTTCTGTTTAATCGAAGGTAAATATTGATGAGTAAGAAAATCCTAATTTTGCCGGGTGACGGTATTGGCCATGAAATTGTTGCCGAGACTGTCAAGGTATTGCAGTGCTTACGCAGCGAGTTTGCACTGAATGTTGAAACGGAACAGGCACTGGTGGGAGGGGCCGCCTATGATGTGCATGCAACCCCTTTACCGGATGAAACGCTGGATCTGGCCAAACATGCGGATGCGGTATTGCTGGGAGCGGTTGGTGGTTATCAGTGGGAATCACTGGATATAGCGGTTCGCCCCGAGAAGGGTCTGCTGGGGCTGCGTGCCGGCCTGGATCTGTTTGCCAATCTACGCCCGGCTATTTTGTATCCGCAACTGGCGGATGCCTCTACCCTGAAACCTGAGGTGGTGTCCGGGCTGGATATTATGATTGTACGGGAACTGACCGGAGGGATTTATTTTGGTCAGCCACGGGGTGTGCGTGAGCTGGAAAATGGTGAAAGGGAAGGATTTAACACGCTGGTCTACAAAGAATCAGAAGTAGACCGCATTGTGCGAGTTGCCATGGATATCGCCATGAAACGTGATAAAAGGCTCTGCTCTGTGGACAAGGCCAATGTGCTTGAATGCACCGAGTTATGGCGCGAAGTAGCCAACCGTGTAGGTGAGTCCTGGCCGGATGTTGAACTGTCACATATGTATGTGGACAACGCCGCCATGCAACTGGTACGTGAGCCAAAACAGTTTGATGTCATGGTCACCACCAATATGTTTGGTGATATCCTGTCCGATTGTGCGGCCATGTTGACCGGATCAATCGGTATGCTGCCGTCCGCATCACTGGATGAACAGGGTAAGGGCATGTATGAGCCGATACACGGTTCAGCACCGGATATTGCCGGTAAAAATCAGGCTAATCCATTGGCTACCATTTTGTCATTGGCCATGATGCTGCGCTACACATTAGAGGAAGCGGAAATGGCGCAACGCATAGAAGATGCGGTTAATCATGTTCTTGATCAGGGTTTCCGTACGCAGGATATTTGTTCTTCAGGCAAGGCTGTCAGCACTTCGGAAATGGGTGATGCGGTCTGTGCGGCCATGCTGGAATCAAGCTAATAATTTAAATCATATTGATTAAGTAACTTATTGATAGGTAAATAAAATGTCTCGTACTTTTGATGTTGCGGTTGTGGGTGCTACGGGTGCGGTGGGTGAGACTATGTTGTCCATCCTGTCTGAACGAAATTTTCCGGCAGGAAAAGTTTACGCGCTGGCCAGCGCACGTTCTGCCGGTAAAAAAGTGCAATTTGGTGATGCCTGGTTGACGGTAGAAGATTTGTCGGAATTTGATTTTTCAAAAGCACAAATCGGTCTGTTCTCGGCGGGGGCTTCCATCTCGCGGGAATATGCACCCAAAGCGGCTGCGGCCGGTTGTGTGGTGATCGATAATACTTCGGAGTTTCGCTACAATGACGATATTCCGCTGGTTGTGCCGGAAGTCAACCCGGATGCAATTGCCGATTATACGGATCGTGGCATTATCGCTAATCCTAACTGTTCCACAATTCAGATGCTGGTGGCACTCAAACCCCTGCATGATGCCGCTAAAATAACCCGCGTTAATGTATGTACCTACCAGGCCGTGTCCGGCACAGGAAAGGAAGCCATTGAGGAACTGGCCGGCCAGACCGCTCGCTTATTGAATGGCAAACCGGTTGAAGCCGAAGTTTATCCTAAACAAATCGCTTTTAATGTATTGCCGCACATTGATGTATTCATGGAAAACGGCTATACCAAGGAAGAGATGAAAATGGTTTGGGAAACACAAAAGATTATGGGAGACGCTTCCATTCAGGTGAACCCAACAGCGGTTCGCGTACCGGTCTTTTATGGCCATTCCGAAGCGCTGCATATTGAAACAGAAAAGAAATTAAGTGCGGATGAGGCGCGTTCAATATTGCAGACGGCTGCGGGCGTAACTGTTATGGATGAAAGACAGGATGGTGGATATCCGACAGCGGTCACAGAATCCTGTGGCAAGGATGATACCTTTGTCGGGCGTATTCGAGAGGATATTTCGCATCCTAATGGTCTGGATTTGTGGGTGGTTTCAGATAATGTTCGCAAGGGTGCGGCATTAAATAGCATTCAAATTGCCGAAGTTTTGGTAAAATCTTATTTGTAGGCTATAGATTAGCACAACATTGTTAATGTCTATTCTAAGGTATCGGTTTACGGTTACTGAAGAAATAGATGTCGTTAGGGGTTTGCCGGATATAACAGAAATTATTATCCGGCCAGGTTTGTCTTTTAGGAGGACACATGGTGAGGAACTGGTCCCTTGCTGTCGTACTTACAGCACTATTATTGCCCATTCAGGCTTTTGCATTGGGCGTGGGCGAAATTCACACCCAGTCGGCACTTAATCAACCTTTCAAGGGTTATGTTGATCTGGTATCCGTACCCGAAGAAGAGATTGGGGGCGTCAAGGTCAAACTGGCTTCGCAGGAGGCTTTTGATAAAGTCGGTGTGGAAAGGCTTTTTGTCCTGACGGATCTGGATTTTAATACAGAAATGGTTCGTGGCAAGCCGCGTATCACGATCAGCAGTAAAAGACCCATTCGTGAGCCCTATCTTAATTTTCTGATTTCTGTCACCTGGCCAAAGGGACATGTGCTGAAGGAATATACGGTACTGCTTGATCCGCCGGTTACTGTGGCCAGAAAGCCGGCCAGAGTAAAACAAGCAACAAGCAGCTCTTCATCCTCCTCCTCCAGTACTGCCTACAATCAGGGAGGCTACTCAGCTTACCCGGTGGACGGAGGCCAGGCGCAAGCGGGGGAGTACGGTCCTGTTCAGCCTAATGAAACTCTTTGGGAAATCGCAGCAGCCGTCAAACCGGCTGATGTAACGGTTGAACAGATGATGATGGGGCTTCTGCATGAAAACCCGCATGCCTTTATTAACAACAATGTTAATTTGTTGAAGAAAGGCAAAATCCTGAAAATTCCTTCTGCAGAGAAACTGTTGGGTCGACAGCAGGCTCACGCTGAATTTAGTGCGCAGGTAAATGACTGGCGCAGTAGCCAGGCGGCATCCAATGATTCTGTTACGGATGCAGGCGGAGAGGAAGCTCCAGTTGAAGATACCGACACGCTGGAATTGTTGGCCGCGTCCGATGGCACATCCTCCAATGGTGCCGAAGGTGGTGATGCGGCAATAGCCGCTCAAAATCAGAATTTAAAAAACCAGTTACTGATAGAGCGTGAAAAAAATGAAGCATCCAAACAGGATAATGCTGAATTAGATGACCGTGTCAAAGAACTGGAAGCGCAGATTGCTGAATTTCAAACGCTGATTTCTCTTAAAGATAATAAGTTGAACGAACTGACCAGGCAACTGTCCGCTCAGAAAGAAGCCGAGCAGGCCAGTGCTGATTTGGCTGCTCAAGAGGCCATGCCGGATGAGGCTGAAACGGCTGTTGCCGAGACCGAAGTTGAGGAGGTTACTCCAGAAGAAGTTATTGTGGAAGATACCGGTGAGCTTGAAGGCGAAGCTGTTGCTGTTGATGAATCCGAGCTTGCGGGATCTGATGAAACAGAAATGCCTGCGGATGAATCGGTCATCGCAGAAACCCCGGTTGATGTCATTCCTGATGAATCTGAACAGGTAGATATTGATGTGGAAATGGGCGGTGATGATGCCGCTATCGCCGGTATGGAAGACGAGATGGCCGCTGAAACCCCTGCAACGGGTGAAGAATCTGTCTATGACTCCGCGCTTGTAGATACCGAGATTGAACCCGGTATGGAAGAAACAGATATCGTCGATATTGAAGAAGAACCTGTAGCCGGTGCAACAGAGGTTACTGAGGTGGCTGATACTGAAGAAGTGACACCGCCCGTTGCTGAGCCGGTTGCTCCGGTTGCGCCGATTTCCATTCAGGAAGATGAAGGTGGTTTGCTGGATAATGAGTATCTGATCTACGCTGCTGCAGGCGTTGGTGGTCTGTTGCTGCTGGCTTTAGTTGGCCTGTTTATCAGTCGCAGAAAATCAGCGGGATCTGAATTTGAAGAAAGTATTCTGGATCCAATGGCCGAAGACAAACTGGAAGAAGAAGCGGTTGAAGCCGGCGGTGCTGAAACTGACCTTGATCAGACGGATGAAACTTCATTTCTGAGTGATTTCTTACCCAGTGACATTGATGATGTCATGCAGGATGAAACCGGTGAGGTTGATCCGGTTTCCGAGGCCGATGTGTATATTGCTTACGGGCGTTATTCACAAGCTGAAGAACTGATCAGGCAGGCCATTGAAAAAGATCCGGCCCGTAGTGATTTACATGAAAAACTGATGGAGATTTTCTACGCAGGCAAGAATATTTCAGGCTTTGTCAGTGAAGCAGAAAAAATGAATAGCGAAGGTGTTCCTGCCAGTGACGCAGATTTATGGCAGCGGGTTGTCAGCATGGGTAAAGAAGTCGCCCCCGATCACCAGCTGTTCGGTGGTGAGGGCATGACGGAGGAATCTGTAGCGGCGGTTGAAGAAGAGCCATTACAAAGAGACTCTGATTTGATTGATACGGTTGACGGTGATTCTGCTGCCATACTGGCTGAACTGGAAAGTGAGTTAGCTGATCTGGACTCTGAACTTGAGGCAGTGGCCACTCCGGCTCCGGAAACAGCTCCTGTAGAAGAACAGGCAGCAGACGCGGTTGATCTTGACCAGCTTTCCGAGCTTGATTTGAGCATTGATCTGGATTCTGTACAGGATGATGATATAGACGCGGCTATTGCTGAACAGTCTGCTGAAACATCCTCTATGGCAGAACCTGATTCACTTGAGATTGACCTGGATTCTTTTGATATTGACTCTATCAGTATTGATGAGCCGGTTGCTGATGAGCCGGTTATTGAGGAAACAGTAGAAGAAATACTTGAAAATGAATCCATATTGCGTGACGAGCCTGTTTCAGAAATGCAGGAGCAGGTGGATACCAGGGATAGTGATGACCTGAGTAGTATTGATTTGGAAGATTTAACCACAGAAGTACATGACGATCTGGTTGTCGAAGAGGCAGATGAAGAAGATATGGATGAAGTAAATACCAAGCTTGATTTGGCTCGTGCCTATATGGACATGGGGGATACAGATGGCGCCAAAGATATCCTCGGTGAAGTCATGAATGAAGGTAGTGATCAACAAAAAGATGAAGCTCGGGAAATACTGGATAAACTGTAAATTATTTATTCCAGCTTTCTGAGTTGATTTTAGGGGAGGGCGCTGATATCAGCGCCCTTTTTTAATCCGGATGTTTCACCCTGGAACGCGATGATCCCGCTGCGCGGGTGCGTTCGGAGAAGCCCGGTTATCCTTAGTGCTTTGCTGATATTCGGTGAATCATCATGAGCGATACTGGTTCAATTTCAGAGCGAGCGGATGATACATCCGGGTTACTATGCGAATAGCACTGGGTGTGGAATATTCCGGAACCGCTTACCATGGTTGGCAACGCCAGCGTAGCGCGGTTTCCGTGCAGGAAAAGCTGGAACAGGCCCTGTCCTTTGTCGCACACCAGGATATTCAGACCCAATGTGCCGGCCGCACCGATAGTGGTGTTCACGCTTTGGCTCAGGTGGTGCATTTTGATTGCACTGCCAGACGAGATGACCGCGCCTGGATTTTGGGCGTCAACTCAAAATTACCCGATGATATAGCGGTACGTTGGATGCGTCCGGTTGCTGACGATTTCAATGCGCGGCATTCGGCGGTTTCACGTTCATATCGTTATCTGATACTGAATCGTCCGCAGCGCTCGGCCCATCTGGCATTCAGGAGCAGTTTGTATCGTTGGCCATTAAATGTGGTCGCTATGCAGCAAGCCGCGCAGTTTCTGCTGGGAGAGCATGATTTTACTTCTTTTCGTGCTGCCGGCTGTCAATCCAGTACAGCCAACAGGCATGTGTTTTCGGTGGCCGTCAGACAGCAGGGGGATTTGATCGCAATCGATATTTGTGCCAATGCTTTTCTGTACCATATGGTCAGAAATATCGCCGGTGTTCTGCTGCAAATTGGCGGGGGCCGGCAATCGGTAGACTGGGTGAGCCACCTGCTGAAAATTAAAGATCGCACTCAAGCGGCCCCCACCGCTCCAGCCAGTGGCTTGTATCTGGCCGAAGTACTTTATGCGGATGATATAAATCTGCCCCGCTCAGAGCTTTCAAGCGAGTGCTTGCTGCCATTCTAGACGGACAACCGTCAAACGGCTGTTGATTACAATCTGAATCCGCCATGAAAGTATGGGCTCCATCAGGTTACCATTTAATCACTATTTTCCCGCGGGCCTGATTGCTTTCCATCAGTGAGTGGGCTGCTGCTATATCGGTAAAATCAAATACTCTGACAGGATTACATTTATAAATCCCATTTTCGGCATTCTCCATAAATTGCTGCATGGGAATCTGGCTTAAAGGAAAATTTTCGGTTCCCAGCATGAAGCTGGCAAAAAAATTCAAATGGACGCTGGATGGCATATCCTGCAGAGGGTTAAAGCTAAAAGGCTCGGCCCCACCCAGAAAACCGGCATTACACACATAGCCATTTTTTCGAACCATCTTCAGAGAGTCCAGCAAGGTGCTGTTGCCAACAATATCCATAACGGCGTGAACGCCATCTGGCTGCTTGCCTAACAAATGGCTACTGAGATTGCTGTCTTCAATCAATACATCTGAACAGCCCAGAGATGTTAACAAGGACGAATTCTCTGCTGAGCGAGTGGAGGCCATCACCTCTACATCGGGAATATGGGAGGCAATATTGATGGCTGCCTGTCCCAGGGCAGAGGTGCCACCACGAATAAATATGCTTTGGCCCGGTTTGACAAGCATGTTTTCATGCAGGCAACTCCAGGCAGTTGCGTAAGATTCAGGAATGGCGGCCATGCTTTCCCAGCCAAGTGTTGTTTCCAATGGAAAAATATTGCTGTCCGGTACACAGGTCATCTCAGCATAACTACCACTTCGTGTACGCCCCATACCACCCATGATAGCGGCAACCTTCTGTCCTTTTGCATAGTTTCCAGACGGGTCTTCTTCGACCATTCCCACGCATTCAATTCCACTGATTTTTGCCGCATCGCCCCACAGTCCCTGACGCATGTAAATTTCTGCACGGTTGACACCAAAAGCCTTTATCCTGATGAGTACTTCATTTTTCTGTGGCTGTGGTTCAGGAATATCCTTAATACATAGTAACTACTCAGCGAAAATAACACAAAAAAGTGCTTGACACGATTTTAGCGTTATTTTTACTTTTTTAATTGCGCAACTGGCGACC